>NZ_JBICZB010000007.1:60365-171738 GCF_043201815.1 Kitasatospora sp. NPDC048296 | reverse complement strand
GGTACCTCACCCCACTCGAAACCCGAGCCAGACTGCAGCGCGACTTCACCCCCGCAGCGTAAGCAACCGCTGTCCAAGATCAGGGGGGAACTTCATGACCTCGGCCTTGGACACTTCGCGGTCCTCTCGGACGGGACGAAGACCGACAGTCCACGCTTCCTGCGGCGTGCCGAGAAGAAGCTCAAGCGCGCCCAGCAGGCCCTCTCACGCAAGGCCAAGGGCAGCAAGAACCACGAGAAGGCCCGTCACAAGGTCGCTCGCGCCCACGCGAGCGTGGCCGATGCCCGGCGCGAGTTCCACCACCAGCTCTCCACCCGGCTGATGTGCGAAAACCAAGCCATCGCGGTGGAGGATCTGGCAGTGAAGGGACTCGGCCGTACCAGGCTGGCCAAGTCGGTGCACGACGCCGGATGGTCGGCGTTCGTAAGCATGCTGGAGTACAAGGCCACGAAGTTCGGCCGGACCCTGATCCGGATCGGCCGGTTCGAGCCGACCTCTCAGGTGTGCTCCCACTGCGGAGTCAAGGACGGTCCCAAGCCCCTGCATGTCCGCGTGTGGCAGTGCCAGGCGTGCGGCGTATGGCTGGACCGGGACATCAACGCCGCCGTCAATATTGCCAAGGCCGCCGGACTGGCGGTGACAGCCTGTCGAGCGCAGGTAAGACGGGGACCTGTCCCCGCACAGCGCGAAGAAGCAGGAACCCACCGAGACGGTCGGACGACCGTGGTAGGAATCCCCGGGTTTTAGCTCGGGGAGCGGAAGTCAATCCAGGGTGTCCGGCTCGTCGGTGAGGCCGAGGCGCAGGTGCTCGATGTGGTAGACGGCTTGGTCGAGGAGGGCGGCCACGTGGTTGTCGTAGAGCGCGTAGACGACCGAGCGCCCTTGGCGCTGCCCGACCACCAGGCCGAGGTTGCGCAGCAGTCGCAGCTGGTGGGAGCAGGCGGACTGCTCCATGCCGACCTCGGCGGCCAGTTCGGTGGCGGCGCAGGGCCCCTCGCGCAGCCGGGAGAGGATCAGCAGCCGGGACGGGGTGGCCAGGGCCTGCAGGGTGGTGGCCACCCGGGCGGCGCTGGTGGCGTCCAGGCGCGTGTGCGGGACGGCGGTGGCGGGGGCGGCTCCATGACCCATGCAGGCAATACTACAACTCATGCATGAAGAAGCGTTCATATGTTCATGTATGGTGGATGGGTCGTTGGCCCCACCCCGCCCTGAAGGGTCCCGCTTGCCATGTCCTCCTCCGCGCTGACCGAGCGCCCCGCGCCCCCGGCCGCACCACCGCGCCCCGACACCGCCCCCAGGCGGCGCACCCGGGTGCTGTCGCTGCCCGAGGCCCGCTGGGCCGCCGTGGCGACGGTGCTGTTCCTGATCGCGCTGCCGCTGCAACTGACCGGCGCGCCCGCCTGGGCGTGGGGCCCGCTGTACGCCCTCGCGTACGCGACCGGCGGCTGGGAGCCGGCCTGGGCCGGACTCCGGGCGCTGAAGGAGAAGACCCTCGACGTCGACCTGCTGATGATCGTGGCCGCGCTCGGCGCGGCCGCCGTCGGCCAGGTCATGGACGGCGCGCTGCTGATCGTCATCTTCGCCACCTCCGGCGCGCTGGAGGCCCTGGCCACCGCCCGTACCGCCGACTCGGTGCGCGGACTGCTCGACCTCGCGCCCGCCACCGCGACCCGGCTGCTGGACGACGGCACCGAGGAGAGCGTCCCGACCGGGGAGTTGACCGTCGGTGACACGATCCTGATCCGGCCCGGCGAGCGGATCGGTGCCGACGGCCGGGTGCTGGACGGCGCGAGCGAGGTCGACCAGGCCACCATCACCGGCGAGCCGCTGCCCGTCGCCAAGGAGGTCGGCGACGAGGTCTTCGCCGGCACCCTGAACGGCACCGGCGCCCTGCGGGTGAAGGTCGAACGGGACGCCTCGGACTCGGTGATTGCCCGGATCGTCGCCATGGTCGAGGAGGCCTCCGAGACCAAGGCGACGACCCAGCTGTTCATCGAGAAGGTCGAGCAGCGCTACTCGATCGGCATGGTCATCGCCACCCTGGCCGTCTTCGCCGTGCCGCTCGCCTTCGGCGCGGCCCTCACCGGCTCGCTGCTGCGGGCGATGACCTTCATGATCGTCGCCTCGCCGTGCGCCGTGGTGCTGGCGACCATGCCGCCGCTGCTGTCCGCCATCGCCAACGCCGGACGGCACGGCGTGCTGGTCAAGTCCGCCGTGGTGATGGAACGGCTCGGCCAGGTCGACGCCGTCGCCCTGGACAAGACCGGCACCCTGACCGAGGGCACCCCCCGCATCACGGACACCCGCCCGCTGCCCGGCTCCGGCCTCACCGAGGACGAGCTGCTCGCCCTGGCCGCGGCCGCCGAGCACCCCAGCGAGCACCCGCTCGCCCGCGCCGTCGTCGAGGCCGCCCGGGCCCGCGGGCTCGCCCTGGCCGTGGCGGAGGACTTCAACTCCGTCCCCGGTGTCGGGGTGAGCGCCACGGTCGAGGGCCGGGTGGTCACGGTCGGCGCGCCGGAGCGGGTTCATGGGGGCACCTCCCGGCCGGAGGCTGGGGGAGGGCGCGAGGGCGCCGCCTCGGAGATCGCCGCCGAGCTGGAGGAGCGCGGCCGCACCGCCGTCCTGGTGGAGGTGGACGGCGTCCCGGTCGGCGTGCTCGGGATCGCCGACCGGCTGCGCCCCGACGCCGCCGCGACGGTGGCCGCGCTGACCGGCCTCACCGGCCGTACGCCCGTGCTGCTCACCGGAGACAACCCGCGCGCCGCCGCGGCCGTCGCCGCCGAGGTCGGCATCGGGGAGGTCCGGGCCGGACTGCTGCCGCAGGGCAAGGTCGCCGCCGTCAAGGAGCGGGAGGCGGACGGTCGCCGGGTGCTGGTCGTCGGCGACGGCGTCAACGACGCGCCCGCCCTAGCCGCCGCCCACATCGGCGTCGCGATGGGCCGGGCCGGCTCCGACCTGGCGCTGGAGACCGCCGACGCCGTCATCGTGCGCGACGAACTCGCCACCGTCCCGGCCGTGGTGGCCCTCTCCCGGCGGGCCCGCTCCTTCGTGGTGCAGAACCTGGTGATCGCCTCGCTGTTCATCACCGCCCTGGTGGTCTGGGACCTCGTCGCCACCCTCCCGCTGCCGCTGGGCGTGCTCGGCCACGAGGGCTCGACCGTCATCGTCGGCCTCAACGGCCTACGGCTGCTGCGCGAGGCGGCGTGGACCAAGGCCCGGGGTCAGGGCCTCCCCCCGACGCACGATCCTCTGTAACTGCCGGCTCTCTTGATCGGTCAGCCGGGGACCCGGACCGGCTCCGCCACCAGGTCTCCCCGCGCCGAATCGGATGTCGTCACGGCCGACAGGCTCAGGCATCACCGTCGCCGACCCTGCGAACCTTGTCGGTCACAGCGCTGGGAGAGTCGGCTTAATCGGGGGGAGACTGCCGAGCCCGCTCGGCCCGACCCCCTCGGGCCGGGCGGGCTCGGCGGGGTCATGCGACCAGTAGGGGTCGTCGACCGTCGCGCACTCCGCCTTGATGGACTCCGGTGGCCCCTGCGTGAATCCGCCTGAGCCGTTGGGCTCGGTGGAGTCGGCGACATCGACCATGGAGACATGCAGCTCGGCACAGCCGTCCGCGCCCATCAGGAACTGGAGGTGCTGCTGCGAATCCTTCACCTCCAGCAGCCGCTGCTCACGTCGAACCACGTACCCCTTCGCGGTCCAGAGTTTCTGCACCTCGTCGAGCCGCTCATTCTGCTTCCCCGGCCCGATCCGGACCCGGCCCCATTGCTCGGCCAGCAGTTCCGCGCGGCCGGTCTTCTTGCATCCCTGGGTACCGCAGAACCCAGTGGTGTCGGCCAGGCTGTAGTACCTCGCTTCGGTCCACTGGAGTCCCGGGTGGAAGGCCCCCGCGACGTCGGCGAGCTCGGCCTCGATCCGGTGCTGTGCCTGGTCGACCGGCACGGTGGGTTCCTCGGGCTCCGGCCAGGCGTACCAGCCGATCAGGAGCGCCAGCAGTACCGCCGGCACTGTCACGCGCCATACTGCGGCCCTCACCTCGGGTCCTCCCTGGTGATCGTGTTCCCGTGGCCGCTCACGATCTTCCCGATGTTGGGGAGCGAGTCGCCGCCCTTGTCGTGCTTCCCGAAGTAGTTGTCGTGGGAGTCGGTCACTGAACCGTCAGCCACCGAGAAGCGCTGCGCGCCGAAGCCCTGGCTCGCCGGGTCCGTGCCGTGCCACAACCCGTCGGGATTCGTGATCGCCTCGTACGCAGCCCAACCGGGAACGAACATCCCGGGCGCGGGCGCCATCGCGACGGGGTCGTACTTGGCCGTGCCGACGTACACGTGATCCGCACCGATCCCGAGCTGCGATGCCTTGTCCACCCCGACACCCGGGCTGCCGACCAGGACGATGTCGTCGACGGGCAGGCCACCGGGCTGCTGGGTCGCTTTCCCGACCACCAGGGAGCCGTAGCTGTGCCCCTGCGCGGTCATGTGTGCCGGCGCGCCCTCGTGGGTGGCCCGGAGTCCGTGGAGGAACTTGTTGTACGCGGCCCCGCCCTCCTCCGCCCGGTCCTGCATGAGCACCGAGGAGCCGGTGCCCTCCAGCTGTGGGGCGTCGTACCCCAGCCAGAACACGGACGCGACGCTCGGGGGCACGTCACCGTTGGCCGTCGCAGCGGTCGTGGCTGACTGGTAGATGCGCTTTGCCGTGGAGGCGTCACCCGCTCCGACGCCTGCCAGAGTGCTGTTCAGCCCGGGCACCAACGACGAGACGTTCTTGGCCTTGTCCGGGTCGCCCCAGGACAGGATCGCGCGGCCCTGCCCCTGATCGCCGATGCCCAGCAACAGCAGCGGCGGGTCGGAGTTCGGCCCGCCACCGTCGTCGAATTTGCCGTCGAGCCGCTTCTGAATGTTCTGGAAGCCGGCGAGCTTCTCCTTGAGGGCGTCGTGCTTGCGCTTCCACTCCGTGTAGTCGGGGTTCTCCACTGGCCCGCCGTTGGTCTCGGCGACGCTCAGCATCTTCTTCGGCTCGGGGCCGAGGTTGTCGAGTTGGCGCTGGTAGTCCTGGATCAGGTTCTTCAGGTTGGTCTTGTTGGCGTCGTTGCGGGCGGCGGCGGGGATGCCGTCGAGGTTGCCGATCTGGTCGGGGTGGTTGAGGATCATCCGGTGCTGCTGGTCGTCGGTCAGGCTGTTCCACCAGGCCTTGACGCTGTTCGGGTCGGTGCCGGCGGCGGGGGCCTGCAGGAGCGCGTTCGCGGCGTCGGTGTCGGTCTTCGCGGTGGCGGAGTCGAGGCCGGTGCCGTTGCTCGCGTTGGTGGCCAGGTGGGCGAGTCGGGCGTTGATGGTCTGGTCGGCGTGGTCGGCCTCGTTGAGCGCCGCGGTGATCCGGGCCTGGATCTGCTGGGCCTGTGAATCGGCGTCGTTGCCGGCGAAGTTCGGGGAGTTGGGGTCCTTGTCCCAGGTGATCCCGTCGTCGGCGACGGTCAGCTTGTGGGTCTTGGCGTCGTCGAGGGCGCTGATCAGGTGCGACTGGGCGGCGGCGAAGCCGTCGTAGGCGTCCTGCAGGGCGCGGCTGACCAGGCCGATCTCCTGCTGGGCGGCCTTGAGTTCGTTCTCCAGGTTCTGCATCCGGGTGTTGGCGTGGTCGGCGGCGGTCCCGGTCCACTGCGAGGTGTTCAGCCGGTTGACGACCTCGGTCTGCCAGTTCTCGACGTGCTGGCCGAAGGCGGTGGCCAGGGTGTCGAAGGCGTTCTTCGCGGTGGTGATGCCGATGATGTCGGCGTCGTGGAGGGTCTTGATGTCCATCGGCTACTCGCTCGCCTTCGCGCTGCGGGGCGCCACCGGGCCGGCGACGAAGTTCGTGTCGAAGGGGTCCGGCGCCGACCCGTTCGAGACGGGCGCGTTCGGGTTCCGCATGCTGTTGTGGGCGTTCTGTTCGGCCGTTCGGTAGTAGGTGGCCGTCGTGCCGAGCTTGGTGCCGACGTCGCTCATGTCGCTGCCGAGCTTGTCCAGCAGGGTCTTCCAGTTGGTGCTGCAGTTGGTGATCGCGCCGGCGGTGAGCCAGCCCTTCAGGCCGCCGGCGGCCTGGTTGCACGGGTCGGTGAGCTTCGCCGTCTCGCCCGGTATGAGACCGCCTATGTGCTGGGCGCTCTGTCCGCAGCCGTCCAGTTCGGCCGGTTTGACCTTGAACTCCAAGCCCGCGTCAGGATCTGCCATGTTTCGTCCCCCGTCAGATCCGGACCGACCGGTTGCCAGGTCGGTCCGTAATGATCAAAAACTGACGACGCATATTAGCGGATCATTAATACGCATCCTGATGAACAGGGACCAGATGGACACGGGGGCAGCCGCACCTCCGGAAGGTGTGGCCCCGAACTGATTCGGCTCAGGCCGGCGGGGTCGGTCGGGCTGGACGCAGGGGGAGGCGAAGCCGATCCGCAGCGTCCGCTGGGGCGTTCCCAGGTCGGGGGACGTCCTCCCTCACAGTGGCGTGAGGATGTCCTGGTGCGCCCCGTCGAGGACGAAGCCGTTGTCCAGCCGGACCCGGACGGTCACCCGGCTGCCCCGCTCCTGATGCTCGGCCCACTCCGGTTCCAGCGCGGCGATCTGCCCCTCCAGCCGCTCCCGGCTCGCTTCCGGCATGGTGTGCCCGTAGTCCTCGAACAGCGCTTTGAGTCGCTGGTACTCGCGGACCTCCTCGCTCTCCGGGAGCTCCCCGTCCACGCGCTCGACGGTGCCCTCGATCCCGGCTCCCAGCGAGAGGAACCCGACGGTCGCCCCGGTTTCCCCGGCGACGGCCTCACCGATCCCGAGGTCCTCCGCCAGCCTGACGCGCCGGCCTTCCTCCAGGGTCATCCGCCCTCCGCCTCTCAGTCGCTCGGTGCCGCAGGCGCAGTCGGCCTGCGGCACCGGCCATTATCCGCCGGGTGCGTCGGCAACCTCTCAGGTGCAGTGCGCCGCGGCCGGGATCAGTTGCGCACCAGGAGCCAGGCGCCCAGGCCGCCGCAGTAGGAGCCGTTGTAGGTGGTGGTGTGGTAGCCGGCCGGAACGGGGGTGTACGGGCAGATCCACAGGTAGGGCCTGGCCCGCTGCATGAACCAGGAGCCGATGCCGCCGCAGCCGGGGACCTGGTGGTTGGTGTTGATGTACCCGGGCGGGATCGGTGAGCCCGCGCAGGTCCAGATCCCGTCCCGGACCAGCTGCATGTACCAGGTGTCGATGTTGGCGCAGCCCATCCCGTTACCGGCGTGTTGGGTGAGCACGTAGCCGGGCGGGATCGGTGAGGTGCCGCAGGTCCACAGGCCGTCCTGGGGCAGCCGCATGTACCAGGAGTCGTAACCGTCGCAGCCGTTGGGTGTGTGGCCGGAGAGCACGTACCCGGCGGGGATCGGTGAGGTGGCGCAGGTCCAGATGCCGTTCCGCACGGGCTGCTGGAACCACATGCCGGCTCCGTTGCAGCCGTTGTTCGTGTGGTTGGTGAGGACGTAGCCCGGGGTGACGGGCGCCCCCCGGCAGTTCCATCCGGCCCCCGCCGCGGCGACGGAGGGAGCCGATGCGGAAGTGCGGGCGGGCGCTGCGCCGGCGGTGCCGGCGGCGGCGCCGGTGAGGACGGCCGCGATCAGCGCGACCACCCCCGCCACGGCGGCGAGCCGGCTCCGGAGAGCCGCGATCGACGAACGGTCCAGTGGTCGGTGATGCCTTCGGTTCACTGCACACCAGTCCAATCGGCAGGTCCGTACGGCACCGTGCGACGGCCGGGCGGCGCCGGATTCGGTGGAGCTGGTGTGACCCTAGCGGGGGTTGGAACGATCCACGAGACGCGGCATGGCCACCTCATGAACCTGGCCGGAATCCTCCGCGATGTGCCGCCAATTCGGCTTCCCCATAGGCTGGTTCGCGTCCGGCGGGCCGCCGGCGGCGCGGTCAGCCGAGGGCGGCGGGGCGGTGGGGGCGCGGCCAGGTGGGGTGGTGCTGGTCGATGACGTAGTGGTGGCCGTGCTGCCAGGCGCCGGTGGGGGTGGGGTGGGCGCCGGCGAGGTGGGGGTGGCCCGCGGGGAGGTCGGTGTGGAGGTGGCTGAGGGCGTCCGGGTCGCGGCTGGGCCACAGGGTGGTGGCGACGACGGCGGCGGCCAGGGCGACCGCGCCCAGGACCACGGCGGTGGTGGGCAGCCCGACGCCCGCCGCGAGCCAGCCGGCCAGCGGGTAGGTGAGCAGCCAGCAGCCGTGGGAGAGCGAGAACTGGGCAGCGAAGGCGGCGGGCAGGTCGGGGCCGGCGGCCGAGCGGCGGATGACCCGGCCGCCGGGCGTCAGGACAGCGGAGCTGCCGGCACCGACCAGGGCCCAGGCGGCGAGCAGGGCGAGCCAACTGCCCGTCCCGGCCGGGGCGGCGGTGACGGCGGTGACGGCGAGGAGCACGCAGGGCAGGGCGAAGGCGGCGGGCAGCATCACGGACCGGTCGCTGACCCGCGCCAGCAGCCGGGGCAGCAGCAGCGCCGTGAGCATCGAGCCGACGCCGTACGCACCGAGGGCGAGGGAGACGGCCCCGGCCGGGCGGTGGAAGTGGTCGCGGACGACGTTGACGGTGTTGACGTAGACGATCGCGCCCGCCGCCGCGACCGCGAGGTCCAGCGCCAGCAGCGCCCGCAGCCGGGGGGTGGCCCAGAACAGCCGGGAGCCGAAGGCGGCCTTGCGGTAGATCCCGCCGGGGCGGTCGACCGGCGTCGGCTTGGGCAGGACGGCGGAGGCGACCAGGGCGGCGGAGGCGAGGAAGCCGGCCGTCGTCCCGGTGAACAGCCAGTTGTACGAGACCACCGAGAGCAGCAGCGCGGCGAGGGCCGGGCTGAACAGTGACTCCAGGTCGTAGGCGAGCCGGGACAGCGAGAGCGCCCGGGTGTAGTCGCGTTCGGCGGGCAGCACGTCCGGGATGGTGGCCTGGAAGGTCGGGGTGAAGGCGGCGGAGGCGGCCTGCAGCAGGAAGATCAGGACGTAGACCTGCCACACCTGGTCGACGAACGGCAGGGTGAGCGCGACCCCGGCCCGGGTGAGGTCCATCGTGACCATCAGGGCCCGCCGGGGTATCCGCCCGGCGAGTGCTCCGGCGATCGGCGCGACGGTCACGTACGCGACCATCTTGATCCCCAGCGCGGTGCCGAGCACCGCCGGGGCGTCGCTCCCGGCGATCGAGTACGCCAGCAGCGACAGCGCCACGGTGGCCAGGCCGGTGCCGACCAGGGCGACGACCTGGGCGGTGAACAGGTGGCGATAGGTGCGGTTGCGCAGCACGCTCAGCATGGGTCCCGTCCCGGGGGCGGCGGCGGTGGGGGGTGACGGGTCCATCATAGTTAATGCGTGCATACGTGTGCACCTATTGGTCGCAGGGCTCCACGGCCGGGGAGCCGCCCGGGCTCAGTCGTGCGGCGGCAGGTGCCCGATCTGGTGGTCGGCGACGTTCAGGGCCTCGTCCACCAGCCGCCGCAGGTGCCCGTGGCGCAGCGAGTAGACGACCCGCCGTCCGTCCTTGCGGGTGGCGACCAGCCCGGCCAGCCGCAGCTTCGCCAGGTGCTGGCTCACCGACGGCCGCGCGGCCCCGGTCGCCTCGGTCAGCGTGGTCACGTCCGCCTCGCCCCGCCCGAGCCGCTCCAGCAGCGCGAGCCTGGTCCGGTCGGCCAGCAGCGCGAGGACGGACGCGGCGACGTCCAGCCGCGCCTCGGCCCGCTGCTGCGAGCGGTGTGCATCTGCCAGATTCGCGCCGGTGCTCATCCGGCCATCGTAGGCCCCGGCCGCGTGCACGCGTGCGTACCTGACGGCCGACGCCTGCGGCGCCAGTAGGCCACGGTGACGGCCGCCGGCAGCGGGCCCCAGTGCGGCCGGGACGACGCCGCCGCGCCGGGCCGGTCGGTGTGCCTCGGCCGGGAGAAGGAGTCGCCTCCCCTCGGCGGGGGAGGCGACTCGTCCGCCGGACCGTCAGGCCGTCAGTCCGCTGTCTGCTCGGTCGACTGAGCGTTGTCGGCGGGTCGCTCCTCGGCGGGGGCGGCGGCGGGGGCCGGGGCGGGCTCCAGGTTGCCCATCCGGGGGAGGGCGAACAGCGCGGCGAGGATCAGGGCGCCGCTGATCACCAGCGGGGTGCGGACGTTGACGGCGGAGCCGATCCAGCCGCTGAGGCCCGCGCCGATCAGCATGCCGATCCGGGTGAGCATCAGGTAGCAGCTGTTGACCCGGCCGAGCAGTTCCTTCGGCACGATCTGCTGGCGCAGCGAGATCGCCTGGACGTTCCACGTCACCACGCCGAAGTTGCCGACCGCGAACAGCGCCGCGACCAGGAACACCGAGGGGCTCAGGCCCATCAGCAGCAGCGCGGAGCCCATCAGCACGAAGGAGAGGGCGATCCGGGCCCGGCGGCCCATCCGCTGGCTGAGCCGGCCGGCCAGGGTGCTGGCGGCCGTGCCGCCTATCACGCCGGAGGCGAGGACGACGCCGTAGGCCCAGGTCGGCGCGGACAGGGTGCGGGTGACCAACAGCGCCAGCATGGTGATGCCGAGCGCGGAGGCGCCGCCGGCCAGCGCGGAGAGGGTGGCGACCAGGCGCAGCTGCTTGTGCTGGTAGAGCCAGCGGACGCCCTCGCGGATGTCGGCGACCATCGGGCGGCCGGTCTGCGTCCGGGGGGCGGTGGAGCGGCCGGTGAGGAAGACCAGGCCGGCGGCGGCCGCGAAGGACAGACCGTCCACCGTGAAGGGGTACCCGGCGGCGAGGGCGAAGAGGGTGGTGCCCACCAGCGGGCCGGCCATCCGGCCGACCAGCAGACCGCCCTGCAGCCGGCCGTTGGCGGCGTCGAGCTGATCGGGCCGGACCACGTCCGGGATGGCCGAGGTGGCGGCGTTGACGAAGACCGTCTCCCCGCACCCGAGGACGAAGGCGAGCGCGGCGAGCGCGGCCAGCGGCGGGGTGGCGACGAAGACCCAGGTCGCGAAGCCGAGCACGATGACGGCGCGTCCGATGTCGATCGTCCACATCAGCCGGCGGCGGTCGAAGCGGTCGGCGATGACGCCGCCGAACAGGGCCATCAGCAGCCAGGGCAGCGAACCGGATACCGCGACCAGGGAGACGGCCTTCGGCGAGTCCGAGACCGTCAGTGCGAGCAGTGGCAGCGATGAGTCCCGCATGCCGTCGCCCACCGCTGAGATCGAGGAGGCCGACCACAGCATGGCGAATTTCCGGCCCAGTTGGGGCCTGCTGCGCTGAGGGGGTGCCGCTAGGCTGGCTGAGGTCACCGACGCAGTATGGCATGACCGCTACAGATTTGGCCGCCCCTTCACGGAGCATTCCCAGCCGGTCCGTCAGAGTCCGGAAACGCCCTTGACAAGGGTGGTCAGCCCACCGGCCAGGGCCAGCCCCAGCACCACGACCCGGGCCCGGTGTTCGGGCACCCGCGCGGCCAGCAGTCGGCCGACCACCGCACCGCCGGCGAGTGCGACGGCCACCAGCCCCCAGGCCGGCGCACTCAGTGCGGGCAGGCCCTTGGTCGCCAGCGAGAAGGCGTTCACCACGACACCGTACAACTGGGCGTTGGGCACGAACTCCCGCGCCGTCCAACCCGAGTTGACGGCATAGAGGGACATCGCCGGGCCGCCCACCCCGGCGGCCGAGTTCATGAACCCGCTGGTGGCGCCCGCGACCAGGGCCCCGCCGACCCCGCGCAGCGCGGCGGCCCGCACGCCCCGGATCACCAGCAGCGAGGCCGCGCTGACCAGCAGTCCGATGCCGATCAGCAGCTCCGGCGTCGGCACCTTCGCCGCCACCCAGGCCCCGGCCGGGACGGTGCAGACGGCGGCGACCAGCAGCGGCAGCATCGCCGTCGGCCGGACCTGCCGCCAACTCCCGGCCAGCCCGACCGCGCTGATCGTCCCGGCGGCGAAGTTGGCCAGCGTCACCCCGCCGTTCGGGCCGAGCATCAGCACCAGGACGGGCGCCGCGACCAGGGCGAAACCGATGCCCGCCAGCCGCTGGACGGAGGCGCCCACCAGGACGACCAGGCCCAGCACCAGTTCGCCGACCCAGCCGCCCATCAGTGCCGGCCGCCGGCGGCGGGCGAGGACGGCGCCACCAGGACGGCGGTACGCGCGGGGCGGTTCAATCGGGCTCCTCGGTCGGCAGTCGGTCCTCGGTCGGCGGTCGGTCCTCGGTCGGCGGTCGGTCGGCGGTCGGTCGGCACCGATCATGCCCCACGGCCGGGTCGCCGGGGGCATGCCCCGCCCGCCGGCCCGGGGAGCGGGGACCCCCGGTCACGGCTTCGGTAGCGCGTCGGAACTCGTCGGGAGCGGGTAGGAGCCCGGGTCGACGGCTCCCGGCAGACCGGCGGCCGGGCGGCCGGGGGCGTTCGGGTCGGGCAGGGACGGCTGCACGGGCGGGGGCGGGACCTGGTTGAACGCGAGGCCGGGCGGCGCCTGGACCGAGGCGGCACGGCCGGCGGCCAGCGAGCCGCGCCCCTGGGTGCCGCAGGCGGCCTGGGTTTCGAGGTCCGGCGGGCTCTGGACGGCGGGCTGGTTGCCGGTGAAGCAGTTGCCGGGGTCGGCCGAGGCGAGGACGAGGTCGACGCCGTTGCCCTCGGTGCGGTTGCGCTGGACCTGGTTGCCGCCGGCCGGGTGGCCGGCCGGGTCGGTGATGATGACGCCGGCCGCCAGGTTGCCCGTGACCAGGTTGCGTTCGACCCGGTTCGCCGTGCCGCCGCCGATCCCGATGCCGATGCCGAAGCCGCCGTCGGCCTGTTCGGGGGTGTCGTGGGCGTTGTTGTCGGTGACGGCGTTCCCGGCGATCACGGCGCCGTGCTGGGGGGCGAGGGCTTCGAGGTCGTTGGAGTTGACGGTGACGCCGACCCGGTTGCCGACCACGCGGTTGCCGAGGATGTACAGCCCGTCCGAGGAGTTGGTGAGTTCGATGCCCACGGCGTTGCGTTCCACCGTGTTGCCGCGCACCAGGGTGTCGCAGGGCTTGCACTGGCCGACGTAGATGCCGGAGTCGGCCCCGCCGGACGCGTAGGAGTCCTCGATCACCCCCGCCCGGGCGTCGAAGGCGTAGATGCCGTACAGGCCGTTGTTGTAGGCGGTCACGCGGGTGGCGCGGAAGCCCTGGACGGCGGGGAAGCGGGTGGTGTCCAGGGGGTTGTAGGCGGAGCCGCCGGCGCCGCGCTGCTGCAGCTTCTCGTCGGTGACGCCGGTGAACAGCACGCCGTTGGCGAGGAAGCCGTGCACGGTGAGGTTCTCCACCACCGAGCCGGGGGCGGTCACGGTGACGCCGTTGACCAGCCGTACGCCGCCGTCCAGGACCACGGTGTTGCGGTCGGTGCCGCGCAGCACGATGCGGGGCTTGGCGATCCGCACGCTCTCCTGGTAGGTGCCCGGTGAGACCAGCACGGTGTCGCCCTCGCGGGCGACGTCCACGGCCTTCTGGATGGTCGGGAAGTCCTGCGGGACCCGGACCACGGTGCCGTCCGGGTGGTGGGCGTCGGAGGAGGGGTCGGCGGTGGAGGAGCAGCCGGACAGGGCGAGGGCGGCGGCGGTGAGAAGCGCGGGGAGGCCCCGGAGCGAGGTCCGTCCACGGACCGGTCGGGAATCGGAGTCGAGTTGACGGATAGTCAAAAGTTGCATAAGGGGTGTTCTATCGTCTCCAATGTCGGTCATGCATGCCGAAACCGGAAAGGCGCGGAAAGAACCGGGAGCTGCCGGAAGCGGTGTCGACCGAAGGGTGCTGATCGCGGGCGGCGGTGCGGGGCTGGCCGCCGGGATCGGTGCCGGGCTCGTCGCGCTGGGGCGCGGGCGGCCCGCCGCTTCGCCCCCGCCCCCCTCCGCACCCGCCGCCGTTCCCTTCCACGGCGAGCGGCAGGCCGGGGTGACGGCCCCCCAGCAGCCCGCCACGGTGCTGCTGGCCCTCGACCTGGCGCCCGCCGCCACCTCGGACGGGCGCGCCGTACTGCGCTCCCTGCTGGGCGAGTTGACCCGGGTGCTCGCCGAGGCGGCCGGCGGCACCTCGACGGACCCGCGCCTGCGGGGCGCGGAACCGGCACAGCTCACCAGCCTGGTGGGGGTCGGCCCGGGGCTGGCCGCGCGGCTGGCCCTGAACGTGCCGCCCGCGCTGGCGGACGTCCCGGCCTTCCCCGGCGACCGGCTGGACCCGGCGCGCGGCGGCGGGGACCTGGTGGTGCAGCTGTGCGCCGCCGACCGCTGGCCGCTCACGGTCCTCGCCGAACTCGTCGGCGCGGCGGGCAGGTCGGCGGGGGCGGGCGTCCGCTGGACCCAGTCCGGCTTCCTGGCCCGAACCGCCCCGGGCACCACGCCGCGCAACCTCTTCGGCTTCAAGGACGGCACCGCCAATCCGGACGAGACGGCCGCCCGCCAGTGGGTCTGGGGCCCGCCCGGGCCGTACGAGCACGGCACGGTGCTGGTCTACCGCCGGATCCGGATGGACACCGCCGCCTTCGCCGCCCTCCCCGAGGACCGCCGCGACCTCGCGATGGGCCGCCACCTCACCGACGGCACCCCGCTCACCGGCACGGCCGAACACGACGACCCCGACATCTACGCCAAGAACCCCGACGGCTCCTACGTCATCCCCAACACCGCCCACGTCCGCCTCACCAGCCCCCGGCTCGACGCCGGCGCCCGGATGCTCCGGCGCGGCTACAGCTACGACGACGCCCCGGACGACCGGGGCCTGCTGTTCTGCGCCTTCGTCCGCGACCCGGCCCAGTTCAGCAAGGTGCAGGAGCGGCTGGCGGCGAAGGACGCGCTCAACCCCTTCCTGGTGCACACGGCCTCGGCGGTGGCCTACGTGCTGCCGGGGGCGCGGGAGGGCGGGGTGCTGGGCGAGGGTCTGTGGGCCTAGCGGGCCGTGCCCGGCGGGCTGTTGGCCCCGGTGATCGGCGGCGGGGCCGCGTGGCAGACTGGCGCGATGGATCATCAGGTGGAGCAGCCGCTGAGCGGCGGGAACGTCAGCGCCGGTGTCGTCCGGGTCGGGGACACCGTGCGCCGCCCGGCCGGGCCGTGGACGCCCGCCGTGCACGCGCTGCTCGCGCATCTGCACGCGGTGGGGTTCCGGGGCGCTCCCCGGCCGCTCGGTCTGGACGACCGGGGGCGGGAGGTGCTCGACTTCGTACCGGGCGAGGTGGTCTGGCCGGACCGCTTCGCGCTGGTGGAGCCGGTGGAGCGGCTGGCCCGCGTCGCCCGGTTGATCCGCGAGTTCCACGACGCCGTACGGGACTTCACGCCACCGCCGGACGCCCGCTGGCAGGTGCTGATCCCGGCGGACGAGCACGAGATCATCGCCCACCACGACCTGGCCCCGTGGAACCTGGTGGCCGACGGCGGGGGCGGCTTCGCCTTCATCGACTGGGACGCCGCAGCCCCCGGCTCCCGGCTGTGGGACGTCGCCTACGCCCTGCACGGCTTCGTCCCGCTGTCGGCGGATCCGGTCTGGCAGCGCGCCGACGCCGGGCAGCGGGTGCGGGTCTTCGCCGACGCCTACGGGCTGGACGAGGGCGAACGGCGCCGCCTGGTCCCGCTGTTGGGGCGTCGCACCCGCTCCATGCACGACTTCCTGCGGGAGCAGGCCGGACGGGGTGTCCAGCCCTGGGCGCGACTGTGGGCGGAGGGCCACGGGGAGATCTGGTGCGGCGACGCCGACTGGATCGAGCAGCGGCAAGTGCACTGGGAGCGAGCCCTGTTGGACGGATGAGGCCGCTCCCGGGGGCGTGTCCGACAATTCGCGTCGCGCGCCCGGCGGGAACGGTCGGACAGGCCCGGATCACCAGGTGACGGGGACGGCGGCCGGGCCGCGCGTGGTGGTGCCGAGTTGCCAGGGGAGCCGGTCGAGCGGGGTGGTGAGGCGCAGGCCGGGGAGGGCGGTGGCCAGGCGGCGGAGGGATTCGCGCATCTCCAGGCGGACCCGCCAGGCGCCGATGCAGTAGTGCGGGCCGGCGCTGAAGGCGAGGGTGGGGGCGGCGAGCGGGAGGTCGAGGTCGGCGTCGAGGCCGTCGGGGTGGACGGCGGGGTCGCGGTTGGCGCTGCCGATGCTGACGGCGAGGACGGCGCCGGCCGGGATGGTGACGCCGCCGAGTTCGATCGGCGCGGCGGTGCGGCGGGCGGTGGTCTCGTCGTCGCCGAGGGGGATGAAGTGGAGGAGGCGTTCGACGGTGTGCTCGGTGATGCCCGGGTCGGCCAGCCGGGGCCAGTGGTCGGCGCGTTCGCCGAGGAGGTAGACCAGGGCGTTGCCGAGGGCGCCGGTGACGCTCTCGTTGCCACTGGCGGTGAGGCCGAGGACGAGGAAGGCGAGCGCGTCCTCGGGGACGCAGCCGTCCTGGTCGGCGGCCCGGACGAGTCGGCTGACCAGGTCCTCACCTGGTTCGCGCCGTCGACGCTCGATCAACTCGCGGGTGAAGGCCTGGAGTTCGGCGATGGTCTCGCCGTTGTCCTCGCTCGGGTCGCCGCCCTGGGCCAGCAGGGCGAGGGTCCAGCGCCGCAGCCGGTCCTCGTCGAGGTGGTCGGGACCGTCGCCGTCGAGTCCCATCAGCCGGGCGGTGACCGCGTAGGGCACCGGCCGGGTGAAGGCCGCGACCAGGTCGGCGGGGGGCCCGCCGGCCACCAGCGCGTCCACCGCCTGCTGGACGGCCGCCGCGACCCAGGGCTGCCAGTCGGCGACGGCGCGCGGGGTGAAGGCCTTCTGCACGGTGGCGCGCAGCCGGCGGTGGGCGGGGCCGTCCTGGTTGAACAGGGAGGCCGGGTTGGCGGTCACGTCCGCGGTGTCGCCCGCGGGCCCGACCTCGTGCAGATCGGCCCGGGTGACACGGGGGTCGCCGAGGGCCTGGCGGACGTCGTGGTAGCGGGTGACGAGCCATGCGGGGGTCCCGTCCGGGAGGGTGGTCGGGTGCGGCGGCCGGGCGGGGCTGAAGGGCAGCAGATGGAGTGGCGGGAGCGGGGTGTCGGTGTCGGGGGCGGCGGTGGACATGGATCCCTTCGGGAGTGGGTGGGCCTGTAGGGCGCGAGCATCCAACTGTCGTATTTTCTGAGGGAATTGATCCCTTCAGGTGGTTTTCCCGTTATGCCCGATGGTACGCGCCCGAACCCGGTTCGAGGTCTCACCGCCCCCATTCGGGCGCCGGGTCGGCCGGCAGCAGCGGCCGCAGCGCACCCAGCACCGCGCCGATGCAGGCGTCGCGCAGCTCGGTCCGGGTGCAGCTCTGCTCCGACAGCCAGTCCACGACCAGCACCCGTACGAACACCAGCCAGCTGCGCAGGACTTGGGAGACGGCCCGGCGCGCGCTCGCGTCCGCGAGCGGCAGCACCCCGAGCAGGCGGCCGCGCAGGGCGTCCAGTTCCTCGGTGATGATGGTCTGGATCACCGGGTCCCCGGCGAGGACGCGGTTGGCGGCCAGCACGGCGTGCCGGTTGGCGATGAAGTGGTCGAGGTGGGCGTCCATGCCCTGGACCAGCTGCTCGACCAGGGTGTCCGCCGGGTCGAAGCGGCTCTTCACCAGCAGGTCCCCGGCCGCCTGCCGGTAGACCTCCGCGAACAGCTCCTGCTTGCCGGCGAAGTGCTTGTAGAGCAGGGCGCGGGACACCCCGGCCTGCTCGGCGACCTCCTCCATCAGCACGTGCTCGTAGGGCCGGGCGGCGAAGGCCCGGGCGCCGACGGCGAGCAGCTGGGCGCGGCGCTCGGTGGGGGACAGGCGCTTTCGGCGTTCCTGGACTGACATGCCGGACAGGTTACTTGACACGTGTCTACCAGCCGGCGCTAGCTTGGTAGACACGTGTCAACCAAGGCCTGACGACAGGTCAGGCGGACCGGTAGTGAGGTGATGGGCTCATGGCGAGGACACTGCGGGTGCTCGCGTGGATCATGGGGGTCGCCTGTGTGGCGATCGGGCTCTTCCACGTACTGGGCGGGAACGCCGCGATCCCCGGGATCGCGGACCCCGGCCCGACGGTCGACAGCTTCGGCCGCTTCATGGGCGCGATCTTCGCCGGGTACGGCGCGGCCTGGATCTGGGCCGCCCGGCAGGCGCCGGTGCCCGCCCGGGTGGTCCGGTGGCTGACGGCGGTGTTCCTGCTGGGCGGCCTCGGGCGGGTGCTGGCGATCGCCGTGGACGGGTGGCCGCACGGGTTCCAGGTGGTGCTGATGGTGATCGAACTCGGGCTCTCGCCGGTGTACTTCTGGCTCGCCGACGCCGACGAGCGGGCGGTCCGGGCCTGAGTGGCCGGACGGTCAGAGGGCGAAGGTCCGCAGGTGGTCGAGGACGGTACCCGCGTCCGCCGTCGCCCCGGTGAGCGAGACATGGCCGTCCGGCCGGACCAGCACCACGGCGTCCCCGCGCAGCCCGTACGCGCGGGCGGCGTGCCCGTCCGGGTCGAGCACGGCGGCCCGGCGCAGCCCGGCGGTGGCGGGCAGTTCGGCCAGGCCCGGGTGGTCGCCGAAGGTCAGCAGGGTGAAGTGCGGTCCGCGGAAGAGGTCGAACAGCCGGGTCGGCGTGCCGTCGGCGGTCGCGCAGGGCGCGTCCGGGGCGCGGTCGCCGGCCCGGACGCCGGTGGCCTCGTCGAGGTCGCGGCCGAGCGGCCCGCCGCGGTAGTCGAGGGAGAGTCCGGTGAGGTCGGCGCCCTGCGCGGCCAGGGTGCGGAACTGGTCGGTCAGCGCGCCGGCGCCGTTGCCGGCGAACGCCGTCCTGTGGTGGGCGGAGGTGGCGGCGAGGCTCGCCCGGGCGACCGGCAGCCGCTCGTCCTGGTAGCTGTCGAGCAGCGCCTCGGGCGCGCCGCGCAGCACGGCGGCCAGCTTCCAGCCGAGGTTGTGGGCGTCCTGGATGCCGTTGTTCATGCCCTGGCCGCCCGCCGCGGACTGGCAGTGCGCGGCGTCCCCGGCGAGCAGGACCCGGCCGTCGCGGTAGCGCTCGACCACCCGCACGGTGGGGCGCCAGACGGTGGACCAGATCGGCTCGTGCATCCGGACCCCGGGCAGGCCGGCCCGCTCGGCGAAGAGCCGGCGGAAGGTGTCCAGGGTGGGGGCGGGCAGCTCGCCGTGCCCGTCCGGTTCGACGGCGGCGTGCACGGCCCACGTGGCGTCCTGCCGCATCGGGACCAGCGTCATGGCGCCGGCCCCGAACTTCGGGTGGTTCCAGAGGTGCATGTGGTCGGTGTCGAGGCCGTCGACGTCCATCGAGGCCATGATGAAACGCTCCTCGTCCCAGGTCTCGCCGAGGAAGGGGATGCCGGTCAGCTTGCGGACGGCGCTGCGGCCGCCGTCGCAGCCGACCAGGTGGCGGGCGCGCAGCCGGGTGCTCCGGCCGTCCCGTCGGACGGTGGCGCGCACGCCGTCGCCGTCCTGGGTCCAGCCGGTCAGCTCGGTGCCGGTCTCGACCGTGACGCCGTACTCGGCGAGCCGCTCGCGTAGCACGGCCTCGGTCTGGTGCTGGGCGAGCAGCAGCATGCCCGCGTACGGGCGGTCGGGGGTGGCGGGGTTGCCGGCCCCGGGGTCGACCTCCTGGAGCAGCCGGTCGCCCTCGTAGACGCGGAGCTTGAGGTTGAGCACGCCCCGGTCGAGGATCCGCTCGACCACCCCGAGGTCGTCGAAGACCTCCAGGGTGCGCGGGTTGACGCCCTTGCCGCGGACGCCGGCGGTGCGGAACTCCCGGTCCCGCTCGATGATCCGGCAGGCGACCCCGGCGCGGGCCAGTCCGATGGCGAGCGTGAGACCCACCGGGCCGGCGCCGACCACCAGGACGTCGGTCGCGGGTGCGGTGTCGTTCGTGAGTGCGGCGTGCATGACGAACCCCCTGATCTCGGCCGTAAGATACGGCGCGTTTCTTGATTTCGACTGTAAACTGCCCTCGATAAGAAACGCAACGTATCTCCGAGGATGGGTGCGGGATCCAGTGGTGAGTGACAGAGCGGGTACGGCCGGCTCGCGGCGGCGCGGCGACGAACTGGAACGGGCGATCCTCGACGCCGTCTGGGCCGAACTCGCCGAGCACGGCTACGACCGGCTCACCATGGACGGCGTAGCCGCCCGCGCCCGTACCAGCAAGCCGGTGCTCTACCGCCGCTGGTCGAACCGGGTCGAGCTGGTGATGGCCGCCCTCGGCCGCAACGCCCCCGACTACCGGGAGCCGCCGGACACCGGCGACCTGCGCACCGACCTGGTGCGGTTCCTGGGCGGTCTGCTGCACCGCTTCGACGACCTGCCGATGGACGCCGTCCACGGACTGCTGGTCGACCTGATGCGCGTCCCCGAGCTGCGCGGCCGGTTCCGCGGGGAGCTCGTCGAACACGGGCCGGTGAACAGCCTGGCCGCGATGATGCACCGGGCCGCCGAGCGGGGCGAGATCGACCCGGCGCGGCTCACCGCGCGCGTCGTGGCGCTGCCGCTGGACCTGCTGCGCGACGCGTTCCTGATCGAGGGTGTCGTGCCGTCCGACCGGGTGGTCGCCGAGGTGCTGGACGAGATCGTCCTGCCGCTGCTCAGGGCGCCTTGCGGGAGCTAGGCTTCGATTCCGGTCGAACGTACGTCCGCGAGGAGGGCCCGAAGCACATGAGCGGCACCGTGGTGGCAGTCAGCAGCAACGCCGAGTACTCGTTCAGCAAGCCGAATCGGGAGGGCATCACGCTGCTCGCCGGACTCGGCGTGGAGGGTGACGTGCACGCCGGGGTGACGGTCAAGCACCGCTCGCGCGTCGCGCAGGACCCGACCGTGCCCAACCTGCGCCAGGTCCACCTGATCCACCGCGAACTGCTCGCGGAACTCGGCGAGTCCGGCTTCGACGTGGCGCCGGGCGCGCTCGGCGAGAACATCACCACCGAGGGCCTGGACCTGCTCGGCCTGCCGGTCGGCGCGGTGCTGCGGATCGGTCCGGAGGCGGAGGTGGAGGTCACCGGCCTGCGCAACCCGTGCGCGCAGATCGACAACTACCGGACGGGGCTGTTGAAGCAGGTCGTCGGGCGGGCGGAGGACGGGACGATCGTGCGCCGTGCCGGGATCATGGGCGTCGTCCGGGCGGGCGGGCCGGTGCGGCCCGGTGACGCGATCGCCGTGGAGCTGCCGGAGGGTCCGCACCGGCCGCTCGAAAGGGTCTGACACCCGCTCGGCGATCCCTCCGATGCCCCTCTGATACCCCCACCCCGTAATGCGGCAGGCCCTCCGGTGTGACCGGAGGGCCTGCCGTCGTATGCGCCGGTATCAGGACCGGACCAGGCGGGCGATGGCCTGGTTGGCCTCGCGGATCTTGCTGTTGGCCTCCTGGCCGCCCTCGGCGATGGCGTCCCGGACGCAGCATTCGATGTGCTCGTCCAGGAGTTGGAGAGCGAAGGACTGCAGGGCGCGGCTGGCCGCGGAGACCTGGGTGAGGACGTCGATGCAGTAGGTGTCCTGCTCGACCATGCGCTGCAGGCCGCGGATCTGGCCCTCGATGCGGCGGAGCCGCTTGAGGAAGTCGTCCTTGTGGGGGCTGTAGCTGGCCATGGCCGTCTCCGGTTCCTGTGCGGTGAGGAGTGTTCCCACTCTACCGGGGCGCGGTGGGAGGGGAGTCGGCCCGGACGTACGGGGGTGCCGTCCGGGCCGGCGGCCGGTCAGCCTCAGCCGTCGAGGCGGCCGACCAGGTCGTAGCCGGCCTCGTCGATGGCGGCGGCGACGTCGGTGTCGGCGAGCGGCCGGGTGCTGTCGACGGTGACCCGGCCGGTGGCGAGGTCGACCGCGACCTCGGTGACGCCGTCGACCTTCTTCAGCTCGGCGGTCACCGAGGTGACGCAGTGGCCGCAGGTCATGCCCTTCACCTGGAAGACCGCGCGCTCGGCGGTCGCGGTGGCGGGGGCCTTGGCGGCGCCGGTGCCGCACGAGCCGCAGCAGGAGGAGGCCTCGGTGGCGGAGGAGTCGACGGTGACGGTGGTCTCGCTCATGGTGTGCTCCTGTCGGTCGGTGCGCGCGATGCCTTCCGGAGTGGTCCGGGCGGCTGCTTCACTGAGAACATACCATACCCCCCTAGGGTAAGTAGAAGAGTTGACGCGGCCTCGGTTCCGCTGCGGGGGCCCGGCCTCGGCCCGGCCTCAGCCCGGTGTCGGCCCGCAGGTGAGCAGGTACGGCGCCAGCGGCCCCAGCGCGATCAGCGCCACCGTCACCAGCCGCACCGCGAACCGCAGCCGGGGCGCCGGGCGCAGCAGCCGCCGCATCCGCAGCAGGGTGCGGGCGCCGCCCGCCGGAAGGGTGGCGGGGGAGGGCCGCAGCGCGCCGACCTCGCACATCGCCGCCGCCAGGTCCTCGGGCCGGCAGGTGCGGGCCGCCCGGTCGTCGGCGAGCATCTCCAGCAGCGGTGCCACGTGCGCCCGCAGGCCCCGGCCGAGCGGCAGCGCCCGGAAGGCGTCGGCGAGGCCGGCCCCGGCCACCAGCAGGACGTGGTGCCGCCCGGCCAGGTGGGCGCGCTCGTGCTGGACGACGGCCCGCAGCTGGCCGTCCGTCAGCTGGGCGACCGTCCCGCTGCTGATCACCACCGGCCCCCGGTGCAGGCAGTACGCCACCGGCACCGGGTGGTCCAGCAGTACCGCCCCGAGCTGCGGGTCGGGCCGCCCGGCGAGGGTGAGCCGGTCCAGGTGGGTGGCCCGGTCGTGCCGGGCCCGGCGGGCGGCGCGGACGATCCGGGCGAGCGGCCAGGCCGCGCCGAGCACGATCGGGACCAGGACGGCCGGCCCCTCGGCGCCGGAGACCGGCGCCCCGGGCTCGAACAGCGCCAGCAGGCCGTGGGCGTGCGCCCGGGAGCCGGACAGCGCGAGGTGGTACCCGGCCAGCGCGACGGCCACGGTGAAGGTCGCCGCCAGCCCGAACCAGGCCGCCAGCGCGAGGGCCGGGGCCCGCTGCGGCCACGCGGCCCGGGCGAGCGCGCCCGGCAGGGCCGCGCCGACCAGTCCGGCGTACAGCGCGAGGAGGAACGCCGCCAGGGCGGTCATTCGGCGCGCTCGGCCAACAGCGTCTCCAGCGCGGCGCGCAGTGCCTGCTGCTCCTCGGGGGTGATCTGCTCGGCGAAGGCCGCCAGGGCGGTGGAGCGGTCGGGGCTGGAGGTGAGGGCGTCGGCCATCAGCGCGGCGGTGTACTCCTCGCGGCTGCGCACCGTCTCGTACAGCCAGACCCGGCCTTCCTTGCGGCGGCGCAGGTGGCCCTTGTGGTAGAGGATCTCGGCCACGGTCATCACGGTGGTGTAGGCGATCTGACGGTGGGTGTTGAGGTCGTCCACGAGTCTGCGCACCGTACTCGGGTCGCCCCAGGACCAGAGCCGGTCCATGATCTCCGCTTCGAGTTCGCCCAAGCGCCGCATCTTCGGTGCTCCCCTCGCCGTGGTGGTCGTCGCGTCCGTCATGGTAGGCGGTGGGTCGGCCGAGGGGGAGGGAGAACTACCAAAGGGGGGTGGGGTATGTGCAGGACGTCACAGCAAAAGCCCTGTCAGCCCGAGGAATCATCCGGGCATTTCGGGATACCCCTTGCCAGTACCCGGGGGATCGGGCTCATTCTGGCGCCATGACGACTCTCGAACCGGCCGCGCCGGCGGCCGTCCCGACCTCACTGCCCTCCATCGACCCCCGCACCCTGGTGGTGCACGCCGCCGCCGAGGGCCGGACCGGCCCGCTGAGCGTGCCGATCCACCAGACCACCGGCTTCGCCTTCGACGACGCGGACGCGATCGCCGCGGCGATGGCCGGCCCGGAGGGCGACTTCGTCTACACCCGGCGCGGCAACCCGACGGTGCGCGCCCTGGAGCGGGCGGTGGCCGCGCTGGAGGGGGGCGCGGCGGCGATCGCCTCGGCCTCCGGCATGGGCGCGATGAGCGCCGTGCTGCTGTCCCTGCTCCAGCCGGGCGATCACGTGCTGGCCCAGAAGTGCCTGTACGGCGGCACCTACTCGGTGCTCGCCGACCTCGGCCGCCGCTACGGCATCGAGACCAGCTACCTGGATGCCGAGCACCCCGGGGAGATCGCCGCCGCCCGGCGGCCCAACAGCCGGCTGCTCCTGCTGGAGACCATCGCCAACCCGACCACCCGGGTCTGCGACCTGCCCGCACTGCTGGCGGCCGGCCGGGCGCACGGGCTGCTCGGGGTGGTGGACAACTCGCTGGCCTCGCCGCTGCTCTGCCGTCCGATCGAGCACGGCGCGGACGTGGTGGTGCACTCCAGCACCAAGTACCTGGCCGGGCACAGCGACGTGCTGGGCGGGGTGGCGGTCTTCGCCGACCGCGAGCTGCACCGCGCCGTGTGGACCCGCGCGGTCGAGCTCGGCGCCACCCCGGACCCGTTCGCCGCCTGGCTGACCATCCGAGGGCTGCAGACGCTGGCGGTGCGGATGCGCGCGCACGGTGAGAACGCCGCGCTGCTGGCCGGCAGGCTGGCCGCGCACCCGGCGGTGGCGGCGGTGCACTGGCCGGGCCTGCCGCAGCATCCGGACCGCGCGGTGGCGGACCGGCTGCTGGACGGCTACGGCGGGATGCTCTCCTTCGACCTGGCCGGCGGCCGGGAGGCGGGCCGCCGCTTCATCGGGGCCGTCCGGCTGGCCCGCCTCGCGCTGTCCATCGGCGGGGTGGAGACCCTGGTGACCCATCCGGCCTCCACCTCGCACCGCGAACTGGGCGACGAGCAGCTCGGGGCGGCCGGGATCGGCCCGGGGACGGTCCGGCTGTCGGTCGGCATCGAGGACGCGGAAGACCTCTGGCGCGACCTCGGGCAGGCCCTGTCGGACCTGGTCTGACACCTTCCCTGCCGGTCGGGTCCCGGTGCTTTTCCTGACTCTCCCGTTCTTTTGGGTTGACCAAATCATTGGCCGTGCTTACGGTGAGGGAGTCTCAACAGCCCGCGCCGGGGTCCGTGCGTCCAGTGCCGCCCGGTGCCGACGGCAGGGGAATCCGTGTACTTCTTCGAGGACTTCAAGCCCGGCGACGCGTTCGAACTCGGCACCGTGACCGTGACCGCGGACGAGATCGTCGCCTTCGGCGAGAGGTACGACCCGCAGCCCTTCCACGTGGACCCGGAGCTCGCGGCCGCCTCGCCGTACGGCGGGCTGATCGCGAGCGGCTGGCAGACCGCCGGCCTGTTCATGCGCCGCTACGTCGACGGGCTGCTCGCCGACAGCGCCTGCGTCGGCTCGCCCGGCGTGGACGAGATCCGCTACCACCGCCCGGTCCGGCCCGGGGACGTGCTGACCGCCCGGGTGCGGGTCGTCGGTGCCGCCCCCTCGCTCGGCCGGCCGTCCACCGGGATCGTCCAGCCCCGCTGCGAACTCACCGACAGCGAGGGCCGGTTGGTCTTCAGCATGATCCTGCACAGCATCTTCGAGCGCCGCCTCACCCGGAACGGCGGCGGCACGCCGCTCTCCGTGGACCCGGTGCACCCGGGCCCCGCGCAGCCCGTCCCGGCGGCATGGACCCCGGCGTGAAACGCGGCGTACCTCCCGACGTACGCCCCGGCGCGAACCAGCCCCCACCAGTCTCGATCCAGGGAGCCCACCCCATGGCCATGGAAGCAGTCTCGAAAACCGCCCAGTGGACGGCCGCCGCCCGCGCGCTGGAGTCCGAGCGGCCGGACGCCGTCTTCGTCGACCCGTACGCCCGCACCGTCGCCGCCGACACCGGCTTCACCCTGCTGGAGCGCTACGCGGGCGCCGGCACCGTCGAGTACCTGGCCATCCGCACCGGCTACCTCGACCGGGCGGTGGCCGAGGCGGTCGCTGGGCAGGGCATCCGCCAGGTGGTCTTCGTGGCCACCGGGATGGACACCCGCCCGTTCCGGCTGGACTGCTGGGCCGAGGGCACCAAGGTCTACGAACTCGACCGCCCAGCCCTGCTGTTGGCCAAGGACGAGCTGCTCGGCGGGGTCGAGCCGCCGGCCGGCCTGACCCGGCACCCGGTGGCCGTGGACCTCGCGGGGAAGTGGACCGAGCTGCTGCTGCTGGCCGGCTTCCGCCCGAACCAGCCCACCCTGTGGGTGATCGAGGGCCTGATGTTCTTCCTCGCCGAGGAGGACGTGCGCCGCCTGCTGGGCACCGTCCGCAAGCTCTCCGCCGACGGCAGCGTGCTGCTCGGCGACTTCGCCAGCCGGGTGTCGCTGATCAACCCGATGGCCCGGCCGTTCCTGTCCGCGCTCGCCGAGGACGGCGCGCCCTGGCGGTTCGGCACCGACCGGCCCGAGGAGTTCCTCGCCGAGTGCGGCTGGCAGGCCCGCGAGGTGCGCCAGCCCGGCGATGAGGGAGCCGAGTTCGGCCGCTGGCCGTACCCGGTGGTGGCCCGCGACGTGCCGGGCGTGCCGCGGTCCTTCCTGTTCACCGCCGACCCGGCCTGATCAAGAATCCTGAGCCCCGGAGGTTCCCCATGACCACCCCCTTCCGTGACCGGGTGATCGACGACGCCGCCGCGGCCGTGCGCGGCCTGACCGTCGCGCTCGGCGAACGCCTCGGCCTCTACCGGGCACTGGCTGGCGCCGGCCCGCTCACCGCCGAGGAGTTCGCCGCCAAGGCTGGGTTGGACCGGCGCTACGCCGCCGAGTGGCTGCACGCCCAGACCAGCGCCGACTACCTGGTGCACGACCCCGCTGAGGGCAGCTACCTGCTGCCCGAGGAGCACGCCGCCGTCCTGGCGGACACCGACGACCCGGCCTTCGTGGCCGCCTTCTTCACCGCCCTCAAGGCCCTCTACGCCACCGAGGACCAGCTGGTGCGCGCCTACCGCGAGGGCGGCGGCGTCGAGTGGTCCGACCACGACGACGCGCTGGACACCGGCATGGGCGCCTTCTTCCTGCCCGGCTACCGGGCGAACCTCGTCCAGCACTGGCTGCCCGCCCTGGACGGCGTGACCGACCGGCTGCGGGCCGGCGGAAAGGTCGCCGACGTCGGCTGCGGGGTCGGCCACTCGACCCTGATCATGGCCCGGGCCTTCCCGGAGGCCGAGTTCACCGGCTTCGACTACTCCGCCGCCGCCATCGAGCACGCCCGCGAACTGGCCCGGCAGGCCGGTCTCGCCGAGCGGGTGCGCTTCGAGGTCGCCCCCGCCGACGCCTTCCCCGGCCGGGACTACGACCTGGTCAGCTACTTCAACGTGCTGCACGACCTCGGCCACCCCGTCCCGGCCGCCCGGTGGGCGCACCAGGCGCTGGCGGAGGACGGCGTCTGGATGATCGTCGAACCCAACGCCCGCGCCGCCCTCGCCGACAACCGCAACCCGGCCGGCCGGATGTTCATGAGCCTCTCCGCCGTGATGTGTCTGCCGGTGGCCGCCGCCCAGCAGGGCCCGCACGCCCTCGGCAACCACTCCGGCGAGCAGGCGCTGCGCGCCATCGCCGAGGAGGCCGGCTTCACCCGCTGGCGCCGCGCCGCCGAGACCGCCGTCAGCGCGGTCTACCAGGCCCGCCGCTGAGACCCCTCGGTCCCCTCGGACCTCTCGACCAGGAGTGACCCCCATGACCACCGCGCCCGAGCTCCGTGTCACCGATCGCTTCCGCGAGCTCCTCGACCGCCTCTCCCAGAAGGCCATCGACGACTACTACAACCCGTACCAGCGCTTCGAGTGGCCCGAGAGCCTCGAAGAGGACCAGTGGTGGATGAGCCCCGAGCTCATCTCCCCGGCCGGCACCGCCGAGCTGGAGAAGCTGGACGAGGCCACCCGCAAGCGCCTCTCCAAGTGGGAGAGCATCAACTTCTACAGCCTGAACGTGCACGGCATCCGTGAACTCCTCATCGAGGTGGTCAACCGGATCCACATGCCGGGCTTCGAGGTTCCCTCGGACTTCTTCCACCACTTCATCGGCGAGGAGAACGAACACATGTGGTTCTTCTCCGAGTTCTGTCTGCGCTACGGCGGCAAGATCTACCAGCCGCCGGCGTTCAAGCTCGCCTCCCCGCGCCACGAGCCGGAGGTGGAGAACTTCCTGGTCTTCGCCCGGATCCTGTTCTTCGAGGAGATGGTCGACCACTACAACATGGCGATGGGGCAGGACGAACGGCTCTCCCGCACCATCCGCCAGGTCAACGCGATCCACCACGAGGACGAGTCCCGGCACATCGCCTTCGGTCGCGAACTGGTGGCCCACCTCTACGGGTTGATGTGCGAGAAGGTGGACGGGAGCCGACTGCGCGAGGTCGAGGCGTACGTCAAGCGGTACATCGTCTACAGCCTCAACTCCTTCTACAACCCGGAGATCTACCGGGACGCCGGGATCGCCGACCCGCTCGCCCTGCGCGCCGCGATCATCGCCGACCCGGGCCGGCGCGAGGCCGAGCGGCGGGTGATCCGCAAGCCGATGGCCTTCTTCCGCAAGATCGGCCTGTTCACCGACGACACCCTGCCGGTCGGCTGAGCCCCCTGCGATCCCCGAGCTCCCTGCGAGCCCCCTGTTGAGAACCCACGACCACCGAGACCCCACGAGGTACCGATGAGTCCCATCGAAGCACCACCGGTCCAACCGGTCCAACCGGTCCAAGGAGCCGAGCCGGGCGGCCTGTTCGCCCTCGGCCCGGAGGCCACCGCCCTGCTGCGCCTGCTCGACGACACCTTCGCCGGCTGGGGCACCCGGGCCGGGGCAACCCCGCTCACCATGCCGGCCCTGCTGCCCGCCGCCGACCTGGCCCGGCTCGACTACTACGACAACTTCCCGCACCAGGCGATCCTGGCCGCCCCGCTCGACCTCGACGCGCGCGCCGGGCACCCCTTCGACGCCGCCGCCGGCACCTTCCCGCACCAGGCGCTGGAACCGGCCGCGCTGGCCCTGCCCTCGGCCGCCTGCTACGCCGTCTACCTGCACCATGCCGGCCGCGAGCTCGCCGACGGCACCCTGGTCACCGTGGTCGGCCGGTGCTTCCGCAAGGAGACCGAGTACCACGACCTGCGCCGGATCCTCGGCTTCCACATGCGCGAGGTGATCGCCATCGGCTCGCGCGAGCACACCGAGGCGCACCTGAGCGCCTTCACCGAGCGGATCACCTCCTTCGCCGAGGCGCTCGACCTGCCGCTGCGCAAGGAGGTGGCCACCGACCCGTTCTACGACCGCGGCGGCGCCCGCCTGCTGCTCCAGCAACTCTCGCCGGTCAAATGGGAGTTCCTGTACGACGGCCTGGCGATCGCCTCGGTCAACGTGCACCGCAACTTCTTCGGCGAGCGCTGCGGCATCACCGTCGCCGGTACCGGCGAGGCCGCCTTCACCAGCTGCGCGGCCTTCGGCCTGGAGCGCTGGCTCTCCGCCCTGACCCGCCGGCACGGCAGCTGGGAGGCGGCCACCGCCGCCGTCGAGCAGGCCGCCCGGCAGGCCGGTACGGCGGTCTGAGATGACCGCCGCCGCGGAGCCCGGGCCCCCCGCCGGCTGGGCCCACCTCGGCATGGACATCGTCTCGGCCGGACGGGTGCGCGAACTGCTCGGTGAGCACGGCGAGTCGATCCTCGCCAAGCTGCTCACCGGAGGCGAACTGGCCGACTGCCGCACCGAGGACGGGATCAACGTGCTCGCCGTGTGCGGCCGGATCGCGGCCAAGGAGGCCGCCTTCAAGACCCTGCGGGTCGCCGACAGCATCCTGCCCTGGCTCGACATCGAGGTCCGCAAGGCCGCCGGCGGCTGGCCGCTGATCGAACTGCACGGCCGAGCCGCCCGGTTGGCCGCCGAGGCCGGCATCAGCGGGATCACCGTGAGCATCAGCCACGACGTGGACTACGCCGTCGCCGTCGGCGCGCCGATCCCAGCCGCCTGAGCCCTCGAATCCACTGCCCCCACCCCCACTCGCACCACGACAAAGGAGTACGACCGTGTCCGACACCCTGCAGCCGATCAAGGCCTGGATCCTCAAGCGCCACCCCGAGCGGACCGACATCGCCCCCGACCTCGACCTGATCGAGAACCGGCTGATCGACTCGCTCTCCTTCGTCGAGTTCGTCTTCCTGCTGGAGCAGGTCAGCGGCCGGAAGATCGACATGACCGCGCTGGAGGTCGACCACCTGCGCACGCTGCGGATCATCGAGGAGCGCTTCCTCACCGCGGCCGTCCACTGACGCTCGGCGAACGCGCCCGGGCCTGTCTTCGGACTCCCGCAGGCGGGAGTTCGAAGACAGGCCCCCGGGCAGGACGCGGCCGCCGCCCTCGTCCCGAGCGGCGGCCGCGTCCTCCAGCGGCTCTCGACCTGGCCTCAAGTCGGCCTTGTACCAGTGCTGTTGCGGTCGACGGGCAGGATGGGCGCGGCCGCCCGCGTACCGGGCCGGCCGCAGTCCCGGACAGCCGACCGACCCCACCACACGAGGTGACAGCCATGGACCAGATCATCCGGAGCGGCCCGCGCGGCCTGCGCGAGATCCTCGCGGCGGGCGAGCGGACGTACTCCTTCGAGTTCTTCCCGGCCAAGGACGAGGCCGGCGAGCGCGCCCTGTGGGCCGCGATCCGGCGGGTGGAGGCGGTCGCGCCGACCTTCGTCTCGGTCACCTACGGCGCCGGCGGCTCCTCGCGGGACCGCACCATCGGGACGACCGAGCGGATCGCCGCGCAGACCACCCTGCGCCCGGTGGCCCACCTGACCGCCGTCGGCCACTCCACCGCGGAACTCCAGGCCATCCTGCGGCGCTACGCGGACGTCGGGATCCGCGACGTGCTCGCGCTGCGCGGCGACCCGCCGGGCAACCCGAACGGCGCCTGGGAGCCGCACCCGCAGGGCCTGCGCCACGCGATCGAACTGGTGCACCTGGTCAAGGAGTTCGGTGCCTTCTCGGTCGGCGTGGCGGCCTTCCCGGAGCGCCACCCGCGCTCCACGGACTGGGAGGACGACATCCGGCACTTCACCGCGAAGTGCCGGGCGGGCGCCGACTACGCCGTCACCCAGATGTTCTTCGAGATCGAGCACTACCTGCGGCTGCGCGACCGGCTCGCCGCGGCGGGCTGCGACACCCCGGTCATCCCGGAGATCATGCCCGCCACCGACGTCCGCCAGATCGCCCGCTTCGCCGAGCTGAGCGGCGCCTCCTTCCCGGAGGGCCTGGCCGGGCAGCTGGAGGCGGCCCGCGGCGACCGCGCGGCGGCGCACCGGATCGGCGTCGAGCACGCGACCCGGCTGGCCGAGCGGCTGCTCCGGGAGGGGGCGCCCGGCCTGCACTTCATCACCCTGAACCGCTCCACCGCCGCCCTGGAGATCCACCACAACCTCGGACTTGTCCGAGGGCTGGACCGCCTCCCGCGGGAGCGCGAGGCCCGGCCACTGATCAGCAGTCCTATCTGACGGGAGAGCCCCATGATCACCACCCGCGACCCGGCGCGCCCGGGCAGACTCCTGCGCACCGAGCGCGAGACCCTGCTGCCCCTGCTGCGCGACACCCCGCTGGAGCGGTTCGAGCTGCCCACCGCCTGTCCGGACTGGACGGTGCGCGAGCTGCTCGCCCACTGCGGCGCCGCGCTGATGCGCATCGTCGAGGGCCGACTGCCCGGCTTCACCCCCGAGCACAACGCCGCCGACGTCGCCGAGCGCGCCGACTGGCCGGTGCGGCGGATCCTGGACGAGCTGGAGTCCGGCATGGCCGAGGCGGGCCCGGCCATCGAGGCGGCGGACGGTGAGCTGGACGTGATCGCGCTCGGCGAGTGGGTGCACGCCGGGGACGTCCGGGAGGCGCTCGGCGTCCCCGGGGCGTACGAGAGCCTCGGGACGGAGGACGCGCTCGCCCTGCTCGCCACCGTCAGCCGCGAGCGCCTCACCCCGCGGGTCTGCGCGGTCACCCCGTGCGGGGACTGGGTGATGGGCAATGTCGTCGACGGCCGGGCGGTGGCCGAACTCAGCTGCGACGAGGGCACCTTGATCAGGATGTACACCGGGCGCCCGGTCCGGCCGGAGCGCTACCGGCTGGCCGGGGCCGTCCGCGAGGAGCTGGTCATCTACCGGTAGGTGTACCGGCCCGGGCGGACGGTGGGTGTCTCAGCCCAGCCGGACCACCTGGAACGCCTCGGCGAGCCGGCCCTCGGGCAGGCCGCCGGCCACGGCGTGCTCGGTCTGCCAGCGGTGCAGCAGCACCTTCAGGTCGTCCAGGTGGGCGGTCTGCGAGGTGTGCAGCCGCAGCGCGGCGAGCTTGCGCTCGAACAGGTCGGTGACGTCCACGAAGCGGTTGGGCGTCGGGCCCATGATCAGCCAGATCTCCGATACCTCCCAGGCCTCCAGCCCCAGCGCCGCCAGCTCCGGGTGGGCGAAGGGGTTGCGGGCGTCCGGGTAGACGGCCCGCAGTGCCGCCTCGCCGGCCGCCCGGTGGTCGGGGTGCGTGTCGGCGATCCGGGCCCAGTTGATCTCCGGGCTGGGCAGCACCACGACCTCCGGCCGGACCTGGCGGATCACCCGGACGATGTCCCGGCGCAGCTCCATGGTGGGCTCCAGCCGGCCGTCGGGATGGCCGAGGAAGCGCACCTCCCGCACCCCGGTGTACCCGGCGGCGGCCCGCTGCTCGGCGCGGCGCAGCGGGCCGATGCTCTGCCGGGGCAGGGCGGTGTCGTAGCCGCCGTTGTCGCCGTCGGTGAGCACGCAGTAGGTCACCTCGGCGCCCGCGGCGGTCCACCGCATCACCGTGCCGGCGACGCAGAACTCGGTGTCGTCGGGGTGCGCGGTCACCACCAGGGCGCGTCGGGGCGCGGGGTGCGCGGTCATCAGGCCTCCTCTCGGCGGGACCACGCCAGCTTCGTCGCCCGCCGGGCCGGTGCACAACGGAATCGGCTGGCGCACACCGGCCATGGCGCGATGAGGACATGAAGGCCAGACAAAGATTTGGCGCAGCCCAATGACTGGGCTGGGAAAACCGGGAAGGGGAACACGCGATGTGCAGGATCTTCGGCCGGCTCGGCGGCGGCCCGGCCGGCCGGGCCGACCTGGCCCGCGTCTCGGCCCGCCAGCACCACGGCGGACCCGACCGCCAGTGCGTCCTGACCGGCGACGGCTGGGCCCTCGGCTGCAACCGGCTGGCCGTCACCGACCCGCACGGCGGCGACCAGCCGTACCGGCTCGGGCACGTCCTGGAGGACGGCATCCTGGTGGCGTTCAACGGCGAGATCTACAACCACGCCGAACTGCGCCGCCGCCTGCTCGCCCGCGGCCACCGGGTGCCCGACCGCTGCGACGGCTCCGTCCTGCCCGCGCTCTACGCCGAGTACGGGCCCGCCTTCGTCGAGCAACTCGACGGGATGTACGCGATCGCCGTGCTCGACCTGCGGGCCGCCGAACCCGAACTGCTGCTGGCCACCGACCCGTCCGGCATGAAGCCGCTCTACTACCACCGGGACGGCGAAGGCCTGCAGTTCGCCTCCGAGCTGCCCGCGCTGCTCGCCTTCCCCTCCGTACGGCGCGAGCGCTGGGAGCCCGGCCTCGACCAGTACCTGCGCCACCGCACGCCGCTCGGCGAGCGCACCGTGTACCGGCACGTGCGCACCCTGCCGCCGGCCGCCGTGGCGCGGTTCAGCCGGACGGCGGGGCTGCGCATCGTCCGGCGCCCTGAGCCTGCCGGTGAGGTGCTCCCGGTGGACGAGGCCGCCGCCGGGCGCGACACCCTGGCCGTCCTCCACCGGGAGGTCGGGCGGCTCGCCCGGGCCGACGTGCCGGTGGCCGTGGTCGCCAGCGGCGGCCTGGACTCCGCACTGGTCGCCGCCCTCGCCGGACAGCACCTGCCCGACCTGCACACCTTCACCCTGGTCCACCCCGGCCGCTGGCCCGCCGACGAACGCCGCTACGCCGCCGAGGTCGCCCGGCACTGCGGCGCCGTCCACCACGAGGTCGAACTCGACCCGGCCGCCCTGCCCGAACTGCTGCCCCGCACCGTCGCCCACCTCGGCCAGCCCAACGCCGACCCGATCACCGCCTCCAGCCACGCCCTGTTCGCCGCCGTCCGCGCGGCGGGCTTCACCGTCGCGCTCACCGGCGACGGCGCGGACGAGCTGTTCGGCGGCTACGACCGGATCCGCGACGCCGTCGCCACCCCGGCCGGGCAGCCGTGGACCGGCGCCTACCTGGACCAGGTCGCGGCGGTGCCGGCGGCGCTGCGGCGGCGGCTGTACACCGACGAGTACCGGGCCGAACTGGTCCCGGACGAGGACGAGCCGCCGCTGCTACCGGAGTCGGACGACCGGATGGCCGCGATCTGGCGCTTCGAGACCGGCCTGCGGATGCCCGCCTACCACCTGCGCCGGGTCGACCACCTCAGCATGGCCTGCGCCGTCGAGGTCCGGCTGCCCTACTGCCAGCCCGCCGTCCGCGGCCTCGCCCACCGCCTGCCCGGGCACCTCAAGGTCTCCGGTGGCCGGGTCAAGAAGCCGCTCTACGCCGCCGCCCGCGGCCTCGTCCCCGATTCCGTGCTCCGCAGGCCCAAGCAGCCCTTCACCCTGCCGGTCACCGCCATGCTCGCCCCCGGGCAGCCGCTCACCGCCTTCGCCCGGGACGTCCTCGCCCCCGAGCGGGTCCGCCGCGACGGGCGGCTGCGCCCCGACCGCGTCACCGCCCTGCTCGACCGGCAGTCCGCCGCCCCCGACGACACCACCGCGCGGGCGGTCTGGGCGCTGCTGGTCCACCAGCTCTGGGCGGACGGCGAATCGGCCCGACCGTGATCGCGCACCTCGCCCAGGCCGTGGGCGCGCCCTGCCCCACGCTGGTCCTGGACGCCACCCGGCTGCCCGCCGACGAGTGGCGGCTGCGGGCCGCGCTCGCCGCGATCCGGCGGCGGCTGCCGGGGCGGGTGCTGAAGTTCGCCCTGCTCCGGCCGTCCGGGCGGCCCGGGTACGACCTCGACTACCGCTTCGTCCAGGCCCTGCCCGGCCGGGCCGAGCGGTTCGACTTCGGCGCCGCCTGCGGGCACTCGGGGCTCGCGGCGGCGCTGGTCGCGGCGCGGTGGGGCTGGGTGCGGGCGGGGGCGCCGGTCCGGCTGCGGGCCCGCGGCGGGGCGCTGCTGGTCGAGCCGTGCGGGCCGGGGGAGTTCACCCTCCACTACGAGCCTGCCGCGGGCGACCTCCTGCCGACCGGGCGTCCGCGCGAGGTGCTGCGCACCGCCGTCGGCGCCTTCACCGCCTCCCTCGTCGCGCTCGGCAACCCGTACGTCTTCCTCGACGCCGCCGAGCTCCACCTCCCGGACAGCCGCGCCCTGTTCGCCGCCGGCCCGGCCGTCGCCGCCCGCCTCGCCCCGATCCGCGCGGCCGCAGCCGCCCTCCTCGGCCTCCCCGCCGCCGGTGCCCTGCCCAAACTCGCCCTGGTCACCCGTCCGGAACCCGCCGGTCTGCCGGTCCGCGCCCTCACCCCCACCGGCTGGCACCCGACCCTCGCCCTCACCGGCGCCGTCTGCCTCGCCGCGGCCCTCACCCTCCCCGGCACCCTCCCGCACCACCTCGCCGCCCCGGGCACCCCCTTCCTCACCCCGGCCGGCCCCACCGCCGTCACGGTCGAGTCGAGCGGCCCACAGCTCAGCCGCGTCAGCGTCCCGCACAAGCGGGCCCGGCTGATCGGTGCGTTCGCCCTCACCCCGGAGCACGGAGTCCGCCCCGCCGCCTGAGCGCCGTCCGCGCCCGGGTCCTTGGTTACCCGTCGTGGCGGCCACACGCCACGGCGGGGGCACGCCGTGCCGAGCGGCCTTTCCGTGCCGACCGGGCTGGAACGATGGGTCGTACGCGGTCTCCGTGCCGCGAGCGGGGCCGGCGGCACCACTGCCCGTGCCCCGCCCTTCCCGTATCCGCGCCGCCGGGCTGCCGCTGTGCCTTCCCCGCATTCGTCAGGCCGCACGACAGAGGGACGTTCCATGAGATTCCAGAATCTGCGGGTCGTCGTCACCGGCGCCTCCCGCCCGTTCGGCCGGTCGCTGGCGGTGGGGTTCGCCCACCTGGGGGCCGAGGTGTTCGTGTCGGCGCGGACGAAGGCGGCCGCGGAGGTGGTCGGCGGGCAGATCGAAGGGGCGGCGCGGGAGCGGATCCACACCTTCGGGTGCGACCTGAGCCGGCCCGCCGAGATCGCCCGGTTCGCCCGCCAGGTAGGGGAGTTGACCGACCGGGTGGACCTGCTGGTCAACAACGGCGCCCGCTGGCTCGGCGGGGTCGCGCTGGACGATGCCTCGGACGAGCAGATCGTGGAGACGATCGGCGCGACCGCCGCCGGCACCGTCCTGATGGTGAAGCACTTCCTCCCGCTGCTGCGGCTCTCCCAGCGCCCGGACATCGTCAACATGGTGTCCGTCTCCGGCCTGGACGCCGCCGACGGCTCGCCCGCCCACGACGCCTTCCACGCCGCGAAGTCCGCCCAGGCCGGGTTCGCCGAAGTACTGGCGCGCCGGCTGCGGCCGTCCGGGGTGCGGGTGATGGCGCTCTACCCGCCGGACTTCTCCACCTCCGACCCCGCCGCCGCCGAATGGGACGGCGCCCACCAGGGACCGCGCGAACGGCTCACCGCGCAGGCCCTGTTCGACTGCCTGACCTTCGCGGTCGACCAACCCAGGGACTGCTTCATCCGGTCCTTCCACTTCGAGCCTCGTTGACCGGGCCCCGGAGCGGGCCGGAACAGCGGGCCGGAACAGCGAGCCAGAACCACGGGGGCAACCCGACGGCAAGGAGGCCCGTCATGACGACAACACCCATCCGGATCACCGCCACCGCACCCGTGCCCAACGGCGAGCTGCACGTGGGGCACCTGGCCGGGCCGTACGTCGCGGCGGACGTGCTGCGGCGCTTCCTGCGGGCGGACGGCAGGCCGGTGCGGCTGAGCACGGGGATCGACCAGCACCACACGGCAGTGCGGCTCTGCGCGCTGCTGCAGGGCCGCAAGGCCGAGGAGGTGGCGGACGGCTACGCGGAGAGCATCACGGTGGACTGGCGGCGGGCCGGCGTCGAGTTCGACGCGCTGCTGCACCCCGCCCGCGAGCCCGGCTACCCCGCCCACGTACAGGACCTGCTCGCCCGCCTGTACGCCGACGGGGTCGTGGTGGCGCGCAGCCGGCTGCTGCCCTACTGCCAGCCCTGCGAGCGCTGGCTGCACGACGTGCTGGTCACCGGCGGCTGCCCGTACTGCGGCGCCACCTCGGGCGGCAACGTGTGCCGCACCTGCGCCCGGCCCAACGACTGCGGGGACCTGCTGCGCCCGGCCTGCGTGCTGTGCGGCACCCCGGCCGTGCTGCGGCAGTACCGCCGCCTCTACCTCCCGCTGGAGGCCCACCGCACCGCCCTGCTGGAGCACTGGGCGGCCACCCCGATGCCGCCGCGGCTGACCGTGCTGTGCGAGCAGCTCGCCCGGGACGGCCTGGCCGACGTGGCGGTGAGCCACCCGGCGGACTGGGGCGTGGAGGTGACCGTACCCGGCTTCGAGGAGCAGCGGGTGGACTCCCGCTTCGAGGCGGTGGCCGCGCACCTGCTGGCCGAGCAGGGGGCCGGAAGCGGCCCGCTGCACTTCTTCGGCTTCGACCACGCGCACCTCCAGGTCGCCCTGCTGCCCGCGCTGCTGCTGCACCTGGGCCGGCCGACACCGGCCGGCCACCAGGTCAACGAGGCCTACCGCTACTTCGGCCGGCGGATGTCCACCGGCGAGCGGCACGCGGTGTGGGCACTGGACGCCCTCACCGAGGCCGGCTCGGACGCGCTGCGCCGGCACGTGCTCGCGCAGCGGCCGGTCGGCCGGTCCACCGACTTCTCGCTGGACGGCCTGGACCGCTCCCGCCAGGTGCTGGAGGACGACTGGAACCCGTGGCTGGTCCGGCTGTTCGCCGCGGTGCGCGAGGACTGCCACGGCGTCGTCCCCGACGCCGCCCCCGGCGGCCACGGCTGGACCTACCTGCGCGACCGGCTGGCCGGCACCGCGGCCGAACTGCGCACCGCCTACGCGCCGGAGAACTTCGACCCGCGCCGCGCGGTCGCGCTGCTGGACGAAGTCGTCCGGCTGGTCGGCGAGTTCCAGCTGGTCAACGCGTACGAGCGGGACCGTGCCGAGCAGCGCTCCTGCCACCGGGCCGCGCTGGCCGGGCAGTTGGCGGTGGCCCGGGCGCTGGCCGCCTGGGCCTGGCCGGTGATGCCGGAGGGCGCGACCCGGCTGGCGCGGGCCCTCGGTGACGAACCCGGCGGGCCGATCACCGTCGAGGCGCTGGCGGCGCCCCGCCCGGGGACCCGACCGTCCCCGCCCACCGGCCCGCTCTTCGGCTTCTGATTCCGAGGCCCACTCCCGAGGCCCACTGACAGCCACTCCCTGCCATCCGGAGGAAAGGCCCGCTCACCGTCGAGCGGGCCTTTCCGCTGCCCGCCCGCCCCGACACAGTCCCCCACCGAAGGAGACCCGCGATGCCCAGCCCCACTCGGCTCCCGTTCCGGCCCGTCCCGCTGCGGCGCCCCACCGCCGGAGCGCCGCCCGTACGGCGGGTCGCCGTGCTCAGCGTGCACACCTCCCCGCTGCGCCGGCCCGGCACCGGCGACGCCGGGGGCATGAACGTCTACGTCCGTGAACTCGCCCGCCGCCTCGCCCTGGACGGCATCGAGGTGGACGTCTACACCCGCGCCACCGGCGCCGACGCCCCGGGCACCGTGCCCGCCGACCCCGGGGTGCGGGTGCGGCACCTGCGCGCGGGCGGGTCGGGTCCGCTGGCCAAGGAGGAACTGCCCGGCGTCCTCGCCGAGTTCACCGCCGAGCTGGCCCGGACGGCGGCCGCCGAGCGCCGCCGCTACGACGTGCTGCACGCGCACTACTGGCTGTCCGGGCAGGTCGGCCTGGCGCTCGGCCGCCGCTGGGGTGTCCCGCTGGTGCACTCGATGCACACCATGGCCCGGACCAAGAACGCGGCCCTGGCCGTCGGGGACCGCCCCGAGCCGCGCGAGCGCATCCTCGGCGAGTGCGCGCTCGCCGCGCGGGCCGACCGGCTGGTGGCCAACACCGCCACCGAAGCCGGGGAGTTGGCCAGGTGCTACGACGCCGATCCGGCCCGGATCTCGGTGGTGCACCCCGGGGTGGACCTCGCCGTCTTCCACCCCGGCGACGGCCGGTCGGCCGCCAGACACCGGCTGGGCCTGCCGCAGGACGCGTTCCTGCCGCTGTTCGTCGGACGGATCCAGCCGCTCAAGGGCCCCGACGTACTGCTCCACGCCGTCGGCGAACTGCTGGCCCGCCGCCCGGACCTGGCCGCCCGTACGGTCGTCCCGCTGATCGGTGGGGCGAGCGGCACGGGGGCGCTGCGCCCGGACGGCTGCCGGGAGTTGGCGGCCCGGCTCGGGTTGGGGGAGCGGGCGCGGTTCCGGCCGGCGGCCGACCGGGCGGCGCTGGCGGACTGGTACCGGGCGGCGGACGTCCTGGTAATGCCTTCGCACAGCGAGTCCTTCGGGCTGGTCGCCCTGGAGTCCCAGGCCTGCGGCACGCCGGTGCTGGCGGCGGCGGTGGGCGGGCTCCCGGTGGCCGTCCGGGGCGGGGTGACCGGACACCTGGTCGAGGGCCACCGGCCGGCGGACTACGCGGCCGTGCTGGAGCGCCTGGCCGACGGGCCGGGGGAGCGGGAACGGCTGGGCCGGGCGGCGGTCCGGCACGCCGGAGGGTTCGGCTGGGACGCCTGCGCGAGCGCCACCGCCGAGGTGTACGCGGCGGCGGTCGCGGAGCGCCGGGCGCTCGCCGCACTGGTCCCGGCGGCCTGCTGAGCCTGGCGGCCTGCTGGGCCTGGCGGCCTGCTGGGCCTGGCGGCCTGCTGGGCCTGGCGGACGGGGGTGGGCAGGGGCGACGGCACGCCCCTGCCCTTGGCGGGTCGGCCCGTCCTGGAGGAGACGGGGCCGCACCCGCGCGAGAGGCGGGTCACCCCACCCTCGGCAGGAGGGTAGCACGATATTTGGCTCGACCAAATATTTGGGGACATTCGAACTGGTGGACGCCAGACGTCAACTGCCAAGCGGCAACGGCACCTGCGGTCGACGGCGGAACCGGTGGATCCCCTTCTGTGGCAGAAGTGCGCCATGGCCTGAGCGCGACTCAGGAATCACTGGAGTCGGCTGGGTGCTCCGGGACACCATGGATTCAGCGCCCCGGAGGCCGACGGCACGGACTCCGAGGAGCGCCCCACCCACCGTTTCCTGGAGGAACCAGCATGTTCGCTCGCCTGCGCACCCGTCGTACCGCCGTCCGCCTGCTCGCCCCGGTGGCCCTCGCCGCCGCCGCGACCGGCGTGGTCCTGGCCGTCGAAGGGTCCGCGACGACCACCGCGCGTCCGGCGGACAACGGCATCGTCTGGCCGGCCCCGACGCCCACCGCCCCCGCCCCGGCGGGCGCGGTGCAGGCCGGCATCGTCTGGCCCTCCACCACCCCGGCCGCCTCGCCCCAGCCCGGCGTGGCGCGGGCGGCCATCGTCTGGCCGGCCCCGACCCCCTCCGCCCCCGCCCCGGCGGGCGCGGTGCAGGCCGGCATCGTCTGGCCCTCCGCCACTCCGGCCGCCGGCTGACCGACCTCAGGGGCGCCGGCCGGTCACTCCGGCCGGCGCCCCCGGCAGTCCGGGCACTCCCCGTGGAAGACCAGCTCGGTGTCGTCCACCCGCCAGCCGCGCAGCCCCTTCCGGGGCGGCGCCGGCGCCTCCACCTCGACGTTCGCCACCCGCCCGCACCGGCTGCACAGCGCGTGGTGGTGCGGCGGCCCGGACAACTCGAACACCGCCGTCCGGCCCGGCCGTTCGAACTTGCGCACCAGCCCGGTCTCCAGGAAGTTGCGCAGCATCTCGTAGACCGCCTGGCTGGTCAGCGTCCCCAACCGCTCCCGCGCCGCCTCGGTGATCGACTCGACGTCCTGGTGCGGCTCGGCCGCCAGCAACTGCAGCACCTCCAGCCGCGGCCCGGTCACCCGCAACCCCACGTCCCGCAGCTGCTGAACGGCGGCCTCGCGGTCCGCAGCCAGAGTCTCGCGCGTCATCAGCCCCTACCCGGGTCGACCAAAGATTTGGTCCCATCGTAGCTTGCACGCCGGGACCGGCCGCCCCGGAAAACCGCCGCCCGCCGGGCGGAAGCACGAGACGCCCCTCTCCGCGGAGGAGGGGCGTCTCGTGCTTCCGGGTGGATCAGGTCGTACGGTGCTTGCCCACGCGGGTCCTGCGTGGCTGAGGTGCCGACATGTGGACCACCCCGTCGCCCTCGATCCCGTTCGGCACTCGTCGGGCAGCGGCGGAGTCGACCGTGATCGACTCCGGTGCCCACTGGTAGCCGTCCCAACGGGAGAACAGGCGGGGGAGGCACTGATGCGAGTATGCGGCGGCCTCGAAGCCGCGTAGCGCCCGCTTCCGGCAGGCTGTCACCACTCGCGGTGGTGGCCGATCACCCGGAAGCTGCCCACGACGCCCTCGCAATCCCAGTCGCCACCCCACTCGTCCTCGTCGAGGCCACGGGCTCTCACGCCGTTGTTGGAGCTGTGGGGGCCCACGACGGCGACCGGACCGCCGTTGTCGCAGTTGAAGCCGCGGAAGACCTCGACGGTCCTCCAGCTCTCGTTGCGAATGTTGAAGCTTCTGGCGCCCAGGCCGCTGGCCGCGGTGATGCAGCCCTCGGTGCCGGCGGAGTACGTACGTTCGTTGATGAAGATCCTTCCCTCCTTGTGGTGGCCGCGTCCGCCGCCCTCACGTCCGCCGCCTTCACGTCCGCCGCCTTCACGTCCGCCGCCGCCGCCGTTGTCGCGACCGCCACCGCCGCCGCCGCCGTTGTCGCGACCGCCACCGCCGCCGCCGCCGCCGTTGTCGCGACCGCCACCGCCGCCGCCGCCGCCGCCGTTGTCGCGACCGCCGCCACCGCCGCCGCCGCCGTTGTCGCGACCGCCGCCACCGCCGCCGCCGCCGTTGTCGCGGCCGCCACCGCCGCCGCCACCGCCGCCACCGCCGCCGCCGCCGTTGTCGCGGCCGCCACCGCCGCCGCCACCGCCGCCGTTGTCGCGACCGCCACCGCCGCCGTTGTCGTGCCCGCCGCCCGCGTTCTTCTCTCCGCCTGCACTGCCGCCGCCGGCGGCGGCCGCGGCCGGGGCCGGGGCCGGGGCCGGGGCGGCTTGTTGGGCGGGCGGGGCCGCCGGCTGGCCAGGCTGGGCTGTCGGTTGTTGGACGGACGGGAGCACCGAGGTGGATCCGGAGGGTGAGGCGTAGGTGATGCCGGTGGCTGCAAGGACTGTCGCGCCTATTCCGGCAGCGGCCACAGTTAATGTACGCGTGAGCATGTCACTTCTCTCTGTCTCTCTCGCGGACGCCGGCCAGGCGACCGACCTGCGATGAACGTAATGAGAGCCCTTATGGCTGTCATTCCGGATATGTCAAAGGTGTGACGCCATGAGTCCAGTCAGGTGGAATTGCGGCACGAATCGCATACCGATGAGAGAGCTGAGGCGTAGTGGGTCACGGCCCGGACGGGTGCTCTCCGTCAGCGGCCGGCCGGTCGGCGAGTTCGTCACCGGTGCCCAGAACGACGGCCCCCCGGAGGATCAGGCGGTGAGCAGGGCGACCGAGGCGAGCCGGCGGGCGAACAGGACCTCGCGTCGGAGGTCCGCCCCGGTGGCGGCGGCCGCGCGCAGCCGGCCGCGGACCAGTTCGGCGGCCTCCCGGCCGATCGCCGGCTCGGGCAGGTCGAGCGCGGCGGTGAAGCCGCCGGCGCGGACGTACCGGGCCAGGAATCCCAGCGGGTAGGGGCCGATGAGCAGCGCCTCGGCCTGGTAGGAGGCGGCCGTGCCGTCCTTGCCGAAGTCCTGCGAGGGCCAGCCGTCGCCGGGGGCGACGGGCCGGCTGTTCCACCAGGCTAGGACGCCGGTCGCGGGCCCGCAGACCGGTCACGACCCGTTACGAGGAGCGATCACGACCCGTCACGAACGTCAGTCCAGCCAGCCGAGCTTGGTCGCCCGCACCCCCGCCTCGAAGCGGCTGGAGGCGCCGAGTTCCTGCATGACCTCGGAGAGCAGGCGGCTGAGGGTGCGCAGGGAGATGCCGAGGGAGCGGGCGATCTTCTCGTCCTTCATGCCCGCGGCGAGCATCCGGATCGCCGCCTGCTGCTGGTCGGTGAGCCGGTCGGCGCCGTGCTGGTAGTCCTCGGTGCGGCCGAGGACGGCGGAGGTGTGCCAGCAGTAGTCGTAGAGCGCGGTGTACGAGCGGACCAGTGCGGAGCCGCGGGCGAGGATGGCGCCGGCGTCGACGTCCTCCGGGTCGATCGGCAGCAGGGCGAGGCGGCGGTCGCTGAGGATCATGTTGAGCGGGACGACCGCTGCGAGCCGTACCTCCACGCCGAGTTCGATCTGCCGGTGGAAGTACTCGGCGAGTGCCGGGACGGAGAGGAAGCGCTGCTGGTAGATGGCGCGGACCCGGGCGCCGCCCTCGATCAGGCGGCGGTCGCGGTCGAGCCCGGCGGTGAGGAAGTCGCCGGTGGGCAGGGCACCGGGGTGCATCGAGGCGATCTCGGTGTGGACCGTGTCGGAGATGCCCTCCAGGGTCTGCTGGATGCGGCTGCGGCCGGTCAGCACCTCGACCTCGACCTCGGAGGGCACGGCGCCGCCGCCGCGCAGGTAGCGTCTGGTGAGCTCCTCGACGGCGGCGAAGGTGAGTTCGGTGCGCTCCTGGCGCTCGCGCGCCTCCTGGGTCTCGCGGGCGAGGATGCGCAGCAGGGCGACCTCGGGGTCGACGGCGGTGGCGTGCGCCTCGGCCTGCGGACCGGTGCTTGTGTCTGCGCCGGTGCCGGTGATCAGGCCGAGTGACTCCAACTCGGCCCAGCATTCGGCGGCCTGGGTCTCGGTGAGGCCGAGCACGTCGGTGAGCTGGGAGAACGGCCGGGAGCCGCGGGCTCGGAGTTCGCGATAGACGGACAGTGCCTGCTCGGAGGATTTGCCTCCGCTCGATGTCGCCATGTCGCCCCCTCCACGTCGAACGTGCAGAGCATGCTACCTGACGTCGAGTTACATTCCAGCAACACAACAGGGGTGCTGCGAGCGGGCGTTCGGAGGGGGCGGGGCGTGGTCCCCGGCCGTGGACCGCTCAGCCGCGTCGGCCGCAGAGCAGGAAGGTGCTGGAGCGGCCGCCGGCCAGCGGGCGGCGGTCGCGCCGCAGGACGCGCAGTCCGCAGGCGCGCAGGTCGGCGGGCGGGGTGCCGCCCGAAGTGGTGCCGGGTGCGGTGCCCGGGTGGTCGGGGGCGATCCAGTCGAGGGCGAGCACGCCGTCCCTGCTCAGGTGTGCGGCGATCTCCCGCAGCAGCAGCGGCCGGACTCGGTCGGGGAGTTCGAGGATCAGGCCGCCGGCCATCATGACCAGGCCGTAGCGGCGGTGCAGGGTGAGCTCGGCGAGTTCGGCGCGGATGGTGGTGACCCGGCCGGGGTGGGTCTCGGGCAGGGTGCCGGCCCAGGTACGCAGCCGGGCGAGCCGGGCCGGGTCGCGGTCGACGGCGTCGACGTCGAAGCCCTGGCGGGCGAGGGGGACGGCGAAGCGGCCGGAGCCGGCGCCGAGGTCGAGGACGGGTCCGCCGGTGGCGCGGGCGGCGCGCAGGTAGTCGAGGATGTCGGCGCCGTGCGGGAGAGGGTCGGCGGTGGGGCGTGGAACGGTGCGCAGGGTGCCGACCGGGCGTCCGGTGCGCAGCAGCATGGCTCCTCCGGGAGGTGGGAAGTTGCCCGAACTGGGCGAAGGGGGCGGTGACTTCATTCTGCGCCCGGAGTTCGGCCCGGAGGAGGTGCGGCGACGGCGTGTTCGCGCCGCGGCCGGTGGACGCCACGAGTGCTGAAGCCCGGAGACCTTCGGCAGGAGACCTTTGGCGGGAGACCTTCGACAGGAGAGCGGATACCCCTACCCCGTACTCACCGTCAGAGGGTGCGCCGCAGCCGGATACCCGTGGGGGAGGACTGCCCGGCGTCGGCGGTGAAGCCCTGCCGGGAGAGGAAGGGGAGCGAGGGGTCGTCGGGGCCGTGCGCGCCCACCCACTGTTCGGCCGCGCCGCGGCCCTGCTGCTGCTCGGTGAGGGCGGCGAGCAGGCCGCCGCCGATGCCCCGGCGGCGGTGCTCGCCGGCCACGCACAGCGTGTAGACCTCGCCGGATCCGATGGTGGCGATGCCGCCGGCGGCCGCGCCGACCACCTGCTCGTCGTGGTCGGCGACGAGCCAGCCGAGCCAGCCGTCCCCGGCGCCGGAGCCGGAGATCTCGACGGTGATCCGGCCGACCGGGCAGTAGGTGGCGATCAGGTGCTCGGTGCGCTGGCCGCCGAGGTACTCCGCGTAGTCCTGGCGCCAGCAGTCCGCGAGGAGCCGGGAGATGGCGACGGCCTCGCTCTGGCGGGCGGGACGCAGCTCCACCGTGGAGTCCATCGTTCGGTCCTCTTTTCGGCGCGCGGGGGGTTCGGGAGGCCAGTAGAGCGGAGCCCTATGGCGAAATCAAGTCAGGCTCCAATCAAGGGAGTTCTGCGAATTTACTTAGGAAACGGATAGCCGGGGGCCGGGCGCCGTGCTGCTTCCGGCCTGCTGGGTAGCCGTCCGGCGCCCGGCCGCACCCCCGGGGGCGGATACCCCCCACCCCGCCGCGCCTCCATGACCCTCCGACTTCCACGGGTTAAACCCTACCCCCCTAGGGTATGCTCGGCAGCGTCTTCACCGGGGTCGCCGATCCGGCCTTTCCGGCATGCCTGGAAGGGCAGTTGACGACCACTGACGTATGCCGTGGGTCTTCCCGCCCCGGCTGATACCCCTAACGGGTAGGGAGTAAGAGATGGCAACCGACAACACCGGGCCGAACCCCCGGAGGTGGCGCGCACTGGCGCTGATCGCCGCCGCCCAGTTCATGGTGATCATGGACACCTCGATCATCGGGGTGGCGCTGCCCAAGATGAAGGACGACCTCGGCTTCAGCCAGGAGAACCTGTCCTGGGTCTTCAACGCCTACGTGGTCGCCTTCGGCGGCCTGCTCCTGCTCGGCGGCCGACTGTCCGACCTGCTCGGCGCCCGCCGCCTGTTCAGCACCGGCTGGGCCGTCCTCGGCGTCGGCTCGCTGGTCGCCGGGCTTGCCCAGAACGTCCCGACCGAGCTGGCCGGCCGCGCCGTCCAGGGCCTCGGCGCCGCGATGATCGCCCCCTCGGCGCTCACCCTGCTGATGATGCTCTTCGGCGGCAACCCGAAGGAGCTCACCAAGGCCTTCGCCCTGTACGGCGCGGCGGCCCCGGCCGGCGGCACCGCGGGCGTCTTCCTCGGCGGCCTGATCACCCAGTACATCAGCTGGCCGTGGGTGTTCTACATCAACATCCCGGTGGTCCTGATCGCGCTGATCGCCACCCCGTCGCTGATGCCGCACGCCCCCCGACGCAGCGGTGGCATCGACATCCTCGGCGCGCTCACCGTCACCGGCGGCCTGGCCGCCGCGGTGTACGCCATCGTCCGCGCCCCGGAGGCGGGTTGGGCCTCCGCCCCGACCCTGCTGACCCTGGCCGGCGCCGCCGTGCTGCTGATCGCCTTCCTGGTCATCCAGTCCAAGCGCCGCGAGCCGCTGATGCGGCTGAGCATCTTCCGGGTGCCGAACCTCGGCGCCGCCAACCTCGCCCAGTTCCTGCTGGCCGCGGCCTGGGTGCCGATGTGGTTCTTCCTCAACCTGTACCTCCAGCAGGTGCTCCACCTGGGCGCCTTCGCCAGCGGCGCGGCCCTGCTGCCGATGACCGTCGCGATCATGGCCATCATGATCACCCTGGCGCCCCGGCTGATCGCCCGCTTCGGCCCCAAGCCGCTGGTCGTCACCGGCATGATCGCCCTGGCCGTCGGCCTCGGCGGGCTCTCGCTGGCCCGCTCGGACGGCAACTTCTGGACCGACGTGCTGCCCGCCTCGCTGGTCGCCGCGATCGGCATGGCGCTCGCCTTCATCCCCTCGCTGGGCACCGCGATCTCCAGCGCGCCCCCGGAGGAGGGCGGCCTCGCCTCCGGCATCGTCAACACCGGCTACCAGGTCGGCTCGGCGCTCGGCCTGGCCGCGATGACCGCCCTGGCCGGCGCGCAGACCACGGACACCACCGTCGAGGGCCTGACCTCCGGCTTCTCCGCCGCCTTCATCGGCGCCGCGGCGATCGCCCTGGTCGGCGGTGTGCTCGCGGTGGCCACCCTGCGCACCCCGCGCCCCGAGGCGGCCGCCGCCCCGGCCCCCGAGGCGCACTCCGCGACGGTCGCGTGAGGCCGTCCCCCCCACCCCCTCGCGGGGCGGACCCCGACCCCGGTCCGCCCCGTCCCTCCCCTCCGTACGGGGCCGCGCGACCGGCGCGGCCCCGTACGTCCGTGAAGGAGCGCCCGACCATGCACCCTGAAACGCCTTCCGCCCCGCTCGCCGCCCTCCTGCGGGCCGTCCGCCACCCGGTGACCCGCTGCCTGATCGCCTGCCTGGCCACCGCCGTCGCCGCCGCGGCCGCCGAACCGGCCCGGGACGGCGCCGCCCGCGGCTGCCCCGGGCGCTGACGACACCGAACCGCTGACCGACACCGAACCGCTGACCGATACCGAACCGCTGACCGACACCGAACCGCTGACCGAAACCGAACCCGGGAGCCCGGTCATGACCATCCCCCGTCCGCAGGCCGTCCTCGCGGCCGCCGCCTACGGCACCCTGCTGGTCCTCGTCGCCTACACCGTGCCGATGACCACCCTCGCCCCCACCGCGGCGGGCCTGCACGCCGGCCCCACCGCCCAGACCTGGGTGCTCACCGGCGCCCTGGTCGGCCTGTCCGCCCTGCTGCTCACCGCCGGCAGCATCGCCGACGACCTCGGCCGCAAGCGGGTGTTCACCGCCGGCGCCGCCCTGCTCGCACTCTCCAGCGCCGCCGCCGCGGCCGCCCCCGGAACGGGCGTCTTCCTCGCCGCCCGGGTGGTCCAGGGCGCCGCCTCCGCCGCCGTCCTCGCCCCCAGCCTCGGCCTGATCGGCGAGGCGTATCCGAGCGGCGCCGCCCGGGTGCGGGCGCTCGGTGTCTGGGGCGCGGCCGTGGGCCTGGGCATCGCCGTCGGCCCGGTGTACGCGGCGCTCGCGGAGCGCTGGCTCGGCTGGCGCGCCGTCTACTGGGGCCTCGCCCTGCTCGCCGTCGTCCTGCTCGGGCTCGCCGTCACCGCCCTGGAGGAGTCCGGCAGCCGCAATCGGCGGCGGATCGACACTCCTGGCGTGCTCACCCTCGGCGCCGGCACCGCCGCCCTGATCGCCGGCCTCGCGGAGGGCCGCTACGGCTGGACCAGCCCGACCGTGCTCGGCCTGCTGGCCGCGGGCGTGCTGCTGCTCGCCGCCTTCGCCCTGGTCGAGGCCCGCAGCGACCACCCGATGCTGGACCTGCGGCTGTTCCGCGACCCCGGTTTCGTCGCCGCCACCGGCGGGGCGCTGTTCACCGGGCTCGCGGTGGTCGGGCTGATGAGCTGCCTGCCCAACGCCCTCCAGCGGGTGCTCGGGGTGTCCGCGCTGGCGGCCGGGGGAGTGCTCGCGATCTGGTCCGGCCTGTCGGTGGTCGCCGCACTCCAGGCCCGGCGCCTCGCCGACCGGATCGGCGCCACCGCCCAGCTGGCCGTCGCCCTGCTGGTCTGCGGCGTCGGCGAACTCGCCCTGCTCGGGCTGCACCCCGGCGACTCCTGGCTGCGGCTGGCCCCCGGCCTGGCGGTGGCCGGTGTCGGCAGCGGTGTGCTCAACGCGGCGCTCGGGCGCCTCGCCGTCACCAGCGTCCCCGCGCACCGCGCCGCGATGGGCTCGGGAGCCAACAACACCGCCCGCTACCTCGGCTCCTCGCTCGGCGTCGCGGTCACCGTCACCCTGATGGGCCTCGGCCGCCCCGCCACCGCCCGGGCCGCCGCCGACGGCGCCAACCACGCCGTGCTGGCCGCCACCGTGCTGTGCGTGCTCGGCGCGGCGGGTGCGCTGGCCGTACGGGCGGCCCAGCGGCGGGTGTCGGCGCGCCACGGTTCCTGAATACCCCGTACGGGTATAGGGTGACCGGCGCCCACCGGGGACACGGCTCTGAGGAAGGCGGACCACCATGCACGCGATCCTGCACGCGCTGTCCATCGCCGGATCGATGACCTGGGAGATCACCTGGGCCCTGATCCTTGGCTTCCTGCTCTCCGCCGTCGTGCAGGCCGTGGTCCACAAGTCCACCGTGGTGCGGTTGCTCGGCGACGACCGCCCGCGCACCCTCGCCGTCGCCTCCGCCCTCGGCGCGGCCTCCTCCTCCTGCTCCTACGCGGCCGTCGCCCTGGCCCGTTCGCTGTTCCGCAAGGGCGCGAACTTCACCGCGGCGATGGCCTTCGAGATCGCCTCGACGAACCTGGTGATCGAACTCGGCGTCATCCTGGCCCTGTTGCTGGGCTGGCAGTTCACCGCGGCCGAGTTCGTCGGCGGGCCGGTGATGATCCTGCTGCTCGCGCTGCTCTTCCGCCTGCTGCTGCGCGAGCGCCTGCTCCGGGAGGCCCGCGAGCAGGCGTCGTACGGGCGGGCGGGCTCGATGGAAGGCCACGCGGCGATGGACATGTCGGTGGCCGGGGAGGGCTCCTTCGCCCGCCGCCTGCTCTCCCGGCAGGGCCTCACCTCGGTCTCGCACGTCTTCGTGATGGAGTGGGCCGCCATCCTCAAGGACCTGGTGATCGGACTGCTCATCGCCGGTGCCATCGCCGCCTGGGTCCCCGACTCGTTCTGGCAGGCCTTCTTCTTCGCCGACCACCCGCTGGCCGGCAAGCTGTGGGGCCCGCTGGTCGGCCCGCTGGTGGCGATCGCGTCCTTCGTCTGCTCGATCGGCAACGTGCCGTTGGCGGTGGTCCTCTGGAAGGGCGGCATCAGCTTCGGTGGCGTGGTCGCGTTCATCTTCGCCGACCTGCTGATCCTGCCGATCCTCAACATCTACCGGAAGTACTACGGCCCCCGGATGGCCCTCTTCCTGCTCGGCACCTTCTACACGGCGATGGTGCTGGCGGGTTACACGGTCGAGTTCCTCTTCGGCGGCCTCGGCCTGGTGCCCAGCCGGCGGAACGCCGAGATCCCGATGTCCGGCGTCGAGTGGAACTACACGACCTGGCTCAACATCGCCTTCCTGCTGCTGGCGGTGGTCCTCCTCATCCGCTTCTTCCGCACCGGCGGCGCCGCGATGCTCCGCATGATGGGCGGCGCCCCGGACGCGGACGGGCACGCAGCACACGGTGACCCGCACGCGGGCCACGACCACCACGGCCACCACTGACGGGACTTGCGTGAGAAGTCGGCCGGGCCGACTTCTCACGCAAACCATTCGGGCTTCGGGGAACTCGCCGGTCCTGACGGAGACGACGAACGCGGCCCGAAGTGACAGTTCCGGGCGGCTACATCAGGTCGCTGATGACCGGGTGATCCGGGGAGAGGGAGCAGGTGAAGACGCGCATGGTCTCTCGTCGCCCGAGTACGACGTCGGTCGGCTCCCGGCACTGACGCCGATCGCGTGGGCCGCCTTCGAGAAAGCCGACAGGCGCCCAGCTCTCCGTGCCCCCGCCCCATTCTCTGCTGGCGATCGCGGCCACGAAGCGCATCTCGCTGCCGCATGTGCCGCACCGCACCGGGCCGTAGTAGCCCTGGTAGTTCCAGGGTTCATGGCCACCGAGCTTCCAGCCCGGGGCCGTCGAGAGGTCCCAGGAGTAGCGGGGGTCGTACTCCTCGGGGTCGCCGAAGGTCGCCATCTCCCATTCCTCGACCCGGGTCTCGAACTCCTCGCCCAGGACACCCGGGTGCGGGTACTCGGTCACCGGCTCCGGCCGAAGCAGGCAGGGGGTGGGCAGATAGCCGGGCTCACCAATGGCAACCGGCTCCGGCGGCGTCAGAAAGCGGTCTCCCAGGTCAGCGGTGTGGCGGTAACGGACCTGGACCCACGGGCCGGCGATTCCGTTGTAGGGCACCCCCCGAGCGTCGTAGGCGTGCTGGAACGGACACCACAGGATCTGAAGGATGTCCATGCCCTCCGGAAAACCGTCGTACCAGGGCACGTCATGCGCATACACCTGCATCACGGGCAGCAAGGGCCACGACACGTCCGCAGGTATCCGGTCCCAGGTGATCTCACCGTGGTAGGCGAACGTTGTCGACCGATCGCCTCGGACGTTGGCGGGGCGATGAGGCTGCCTGCGCATCGAATGACGGCCACCCGGACAGGTCGGCCATGCCTCGTCCTCGGGCCAAGCCAGCGGTCCTCCCACGGAGCTGTCACGCGGGCCGGGAGTCGCCGGCGCAGGATGCAGCCGGACCGCTGTCCTCGCATGATCGGCGAGCTCGGGAAAGACCGAGGTGACATCCAACGGCCGCGGCGGAGAGGAGGCGGCTTTCATCGCCGCCCCCGACGGCATGCAGGCATTTCCTTGATCACACGCGGCATCGTACGGAGGACCGGTCTCCCGCAACAGGCTTCAGTCGTCGAAGTAGCGCGGCCCGCGCTCTTCGGAGAGGGCCCACAGGTCCATGAAGAGCTGGTTGATCCGCGCGCTCAGGGAGCGCAGGTCCGGGCACGTCTCGACAGCGAGGCGTCAGTCCCCGTCAAAGCCGCGGAAGGTCCCCGATCCATCAGCAGCATCGGCGAACTCCGCAAAGTCCATGTTGGCGATGCTGAGGTTGGCGGACACATCCGGAAACCATCGAGCCGGGACCCTGAACGTCCGCCCGGGTTCGTGCGAGAGGTCCACGGCCAGCAAGGGGTGGCCAGGGCTTTTCATCGTGGTCGCGTCCGCCAGGAATACGTCGATGACCTGGTCGTCTTCCTCTGCGGCAGCCTCTTCGTCCAGCAGCGCCCGGACATCCACGTCAGCGAAGCGCAGGTCGCTGACATACGTGGCGTGGGGATACTCGCCGGCAGCGTCGAGTGCGGCACGAAAGGCATCCCAGGCTTCGTCGTCACCGAAGTCGGTACGAAGGACCAGCGAAGTCAGATCATCGGGCTGAGGCAAGGGCATGGGCGTGATCGTCTCACCCGGCGCCGACATTATCGGTGGCGCATGGCCGGGGTCCTGGATGACCGATGCCAAGGGGCCGCCGGCGTGTGGCGCAGCTGCGGCACCTACCTGATGGTCACGGAAACTGCCAGCGGTTGGCCAACCCGGTCGACAGAGTGAGATCGGTTGGCACAGAGTCACGTCATGGCTGATCCGTCTTCCTCGTTGTTCCCGGCTTCCTACCGGTGCCGGGCCGCGACCGTCGCCGATGCCCGCGCGATACATGACTTGGTTGCCGCCTGCGAGCGCGAGCTCCTGGGCTGTCCCGAAACCGAACCCGACCGCATAGCCGCGGACCTCACACTGCCCGGCCTCGACCTGGCCGTCGATACGTTCCTTGTGCACGACTCGGCCGAGTCTCTCGTCGGTCGGGCCTGGGTGCACGGCGGTCGACGCAGTGCGGTCGACGTCCACCCCGATCACCGGGGGAAAGGGCTGGGCAGCGCACTGCTCGACTGGGTCGAGGCGCGGGCACGCCGAGCGGGCAGTGAACGGCTCAGCCAGACGGTCTCGGACAGCGACCGGGCGGCGGTGGAGCTGTTGCGATCCCGCGGGTACGAGCCGTTCGTCGCCCAGTGGCTGCTGGAGATCGCGATGCCCGCCGAACCCGTGGTGCCCGGGCCGCCGCCTGGGATCACCCTGCGTTTTTTCCAGCCCGGTGACGAACGAGCCGCGTACCAGCTCACCGAGGACGCGTTCGACGAATGGCAGAAGCGGCGGAAGTCCTACGAGGAATGGGCCCGGCACACCGTCGAGCGCGACACGTTCGCACCGGCGCTCTCACCAGTGGCGTTCGCCGGCGATCAGATGGTCGGCGCGGTGCTGTCGTTGGACGTTCCGGGCACTGACGAGGGATATGTCGAGCGGGTCGCGGTCCGGAGGGATCACCGTAACCGGGGGATCGCCCGCATGCTGTTGCGGGAGTCGTTTCGCGCCTTCTACCGCCAGGGCCACCGCACGTGCACGTTGTGGACTCATTCGGAGACCGGTGCGCTGTCTCTTTACCAGCGGGTGGGCATGACGGTCCGTCGAAGCTCCGCGGTCTACGGCAAGGCACTCGGCATCGAGTAGCACCAAACACCCGGAGGCGTCATGGTCCGCGTCCTCCGGCGGATCCTCGCGCCGACCGCCGCGATCTGGCACAACGACCGCACCGGACAGCCCCGGTGTTCACCGGCAGTCGGTCAGTCGTTGCCGGGCCGGCGCAGGCCGAGCAGCGACAGTCGGCTGGTGATCCGGTCGAACAGCTCCGTCAGCGGCTCGCTGACCTCCCGGCCGAACTCGGTGAGCCCATAGGTGACTTGGAGTGGCGTCGTCGGCTCGACCTTCCGCCAGACCAGGCCGTCGTCGACCAGCGCGCGCAGGGTCTGGGAGAGCATCTTCTCGCTGATGCCCTGGATGCTCTCGCGCAGCTCGTAGAACCGGAGGTCGTTGCCCCGCAAGGAGATCAGCACCCAGATGCCCCACCTGCTGGTCACGTGGTCGACCATGTCGCGCGCGGGGCAGTCGGTGTGAAACACGTCATACCGGGCTCTGGCCTCGGCTTGGCTGTGCTGCAAACCTTCCGTCATGTCATGAACTTACCTCCAGGTATGTCCTTACGAAAAGTTAGCCGCCGCTCCTAGCGTGAGGAGCACAGAGGACATCCGACAAGGAGCTGATCATGATCGTGGTGACCGGGGCTACCGGGACCATCGGCCGGCCGTTGACGCAGGCGCTGGCCGAGGCGGGGGAGCAGGTGACGGCGGTGTCGCGGCACGCGGCGGCGGTGCCGGACGGCGTCCGCCACCTGGTGGCCGATCTGGGAAGGCCGGCCGGCCTCAGGCCCGCGCTGGAGGGGGCGAAGGCGCTGTTCCTGCTGCTGTCCGGCGACCTGCACGCCGCAGGGGCCAGCCCTACCGACATCATCGGTGAAGCCGCGGCCGGTGGGGTGCGCCGGGTCGTCCTGCTCTCCAGTCAGGGCGTGGCGACCAGGCCGTTCGGCCCGACGCGGATCGCGATGCGCACGCTGGAGGACGCGCTGCGGGAGTCCGGCCTGGAGTGGGTCGTCCTGCGGCCGGGCGGCTTCGCCTCCAACGTGCGGTGGTGGGCCGAGTCCGTTCGCGCGCACCAGGTCGTCGCCGCGCCCTTCGGGGACGTCGGCGTGCCGATCATCGACCCGACGGACATCGCCGAGGTTGCGGCGGCCTGTCTGCTGGACGACCGGCACGCCGGCGGCGTGTACGAGCTGACCGGCCCGGAGGTGATCACGCCGCGCGGGCAGACGGAGGCCGTCGCGGCCGCGCTCGGCATGCCGGTGAGGTTCCACGAGCTCACCCGCGACGAGGCCAAGGCCGCCATGGCCCGGAGCATGCCGGCGGAACTCGCCGACGACACCTTGGACATCCTCGGCTCCCCGAACCCGGCCGAGCTGCGCGTCAGTCCGGACGTTCAGCGGGTCCTCGGCCGGGCCCCGCGCCCTTTCGCCGACTGGGCCGCCCGCAATGTCGCCGCGTTCCGTTGAGGCCGGTCGGCACCGCCGGAACTGCGGATGATCTTGTGGCCCTGCCAGTCCTGAGGGCTGTACGGAAGGTGCCGGGCGATCCGTGGAGGGATTGCCCGGCCCGTGCGGGGGCTGCTGCAGCACTTCCCCAAGGGGTGATCCTGTCCCGCTGCACGCGCGAGGGCCCGGCCGTGGTCGCCGCCGAACCAAACGGGCGCCCACGCAAGACGCTCGGCTGGGAGACCCAGCCGAGCGTCTCGCCAGGCCCCTGGCCGACGCCAGTCGATCACTGTGTTGCGATGTCCCCGGGAATCCGCCGATTCCCGGGGATCGACTGCACCTTGCCGTAGCAGCCGCACGCGGGAGGGGCGGTGGCGGACGCGGTGGTGGCGGTGCCGACTCCGAGGCCGGTGAAGACGACGGCTCCCGCGGCGATGGCAGCGAGCTTGGTAGGCATGGGCGTTCTCGCTGCCCATGGGACAGGGGGATGGGCGTGGGGCAGACGGTGAGGCCGCCGATGACATGCCTGAGCGAACAGCCCTCGGGCGGTCAGGCCGAGACGTGGTACCAGTAGCCGCCGGTGCGCAGGCCGACGTAGTGGACGTTGGTGCCGGTCTCCTTCGCCTCGTACATCATGTCCGCACCGGTGGCGGGGTCGGTTCCGGCGTAGAGCACGACGTGGGTGGTGGTGTGCGGGTCCGTCCCGAAGTACTCGACGTCGCCGGGCCGGCGCTGGGACTCCGCGATCGGGGTGAGGTGGCTGTCCAGGGTCTGCTGGTCGGTGTCGCCGCCGCCCGCGAGGTCGATGCCGGCGCCGAACCAGAAGGCGGCCCGGACCAGGCCCGAACAGTCCAGGCCGGCCGTGGTGTTGGCCGGGCAGGGCTGGATCGAGCCGGTGTAGCCGTCGCAGGTGCCGAGCGACGGGCCGGGGCCCTCGCCGCGCAGGGAGTGGCCGCCGCCCCACACGTAGGGGACGTCCAGGTACGACTTCGCCGCGTTCAGGACCTTGGCGGGGTCGATCGGGCCGCTGGGCAGCGGGGTGGGGGTGCTGGTGTAGAGGGCGTTCTTGACGGCGGTGCCGACGACCCCGTCGATGGCCAGGGCGTGCGAGGCCTGGAAGTTGCGTACGGCCGTGTCGGTGGCCGGCCCGAACTGCCCGTCCACGGTCAGGCGGCCCGCGTTGAACGAGTTCAGCATCGTCTGCAGGGTCGAGACGCACGCACCGCCGGCGCCGGTCTGCAGGTCGCCGCACTGGGTGCGCAGGTCCACGGTGCCGGAGGCGGCGGCCGCCGCCGTGTCGAGCGCCGACTTGGTGGCCGGCCCGACGATGCCGTCGACGCTCAGGGCGTGCGAGGCCTGGAAGTTGCGCACGGCCGTGTCGGTGCCCGGGCCGAACTGCCCGTCCACGGTGATCCGGGCACCGGTCAGGTTCAGCTCCAGCTGGAGCTGGGTGACACAGCCGTCGGCCTCACCCTGCCGGAGGTCGGCGGGGCAGGCCGAGGAGGTGAGGGGTACCGGGGTCGGCGCGGCCGCGGCGGATGCGGCCGACGCGGTGTACGCGCCGACGCCCGTCAGCACGGCCGCCAGGGCCAGGCCCAGCGACAACCGGCGCCGGGTGGGGAGGAGGGTGCTCACAGGAGGGTCTCCAGATCCGTGATGAGTCGTCAGAGATGGCGGGGCGCACAACTGTGCCTCATTCCGCCGTCCGTCGGGGACCTGGCCTGACGTCTCATCGGCCACGGGGCGCGTCCCGCGGCGCTGACCTGTGTTGTGAGACGCGTTTCCACTTGGGCGTGAGACCTCTGTGAGGGAACGCGCCCTTCTCCGGGCCCGAGCCGGCCGCCCGGTGTCGGCGGGGATGCAACCGGGTGAGGCCTCGGGGTCCGGCTGTTGGCGGGGCGCGCTGTGCGCGTTCGGACCGCGCTGCCCGACAGCTGGATGCCGTTCGTGCGCTCCGACTCCGGAGATCGCGAAAGTGCCGGGCGATCCCGCGGGAGGGATCGCCCGGCACTTCTCGTCCGGGGGCTGCTCAGTGCTGGTGGTCGGCGGCCGGCTCCTCGGTGGCCGGGGCGGCGGGGGCGGCGGTGCCGTCCGCGGTGACGGTGAAGGCCGCGGTGTGGACGGTGTTCTGGTGCTGGAAGTCCAGGAAGAGCCGGTAGCTGCCGCCGCTCGGCGCGGTGGTGGTGAAGCCGATCTCGGGGCCCGGGGTGGTGGTGTCCGGGTGGACGTGGAGGTAGGCGAGGTCGCCGGCGCGCAGGGCGACCAGGTGACCGTAGGCGCCCAGGTAGGGCTGGAGGTCGGTGACGGGGGCGCCGTCCCTGCTGACGTTCAGGGTGAGGTGGTTGCTGCGCCCGGGGGTGAGGTCACCGCCGAGGGTGACGGTGTAGCCGTCGACGGTGACGGTCCGTCCGGTCTCGGGGAGTGGGGCGGGGCGCAGGTCGCCCGCGGCGTGGAGGTCGGCACCGAGGGTCAGGCCCTCGCCCGCGCCGGTCGGGGTGAAGTCGGCGAAGACCCGGTACTCGCCGGCGGCGGGGACGGCGGTGGGGGCGCTCCAGGTGCCGTCGGCGGTCAGGGTGGGGTGCAGGTGCTGGAAGGTGGAGAGGTCGCGCGGGGCGACGATCAGGTGGAGTTCCTTCTCGTGCTGCTGCTGGTAGGCGGTGACGGGCTTGCCGTCCGCGCCGAGGATGCGGAAGCGCAGGTCGGTGGGGGAGCCGGCGGTGACGAAGGGGTTGTCGACGCTCAGGGTGTAGCCGCGTTCGGAGATCTGGAGTCCGCCGGGCAGGTGCTCGGCGGCCGGCCCGCCCCCGGTGTCGTGTCCGGCGTGTCCGTCGTGCCCGGCGTCGTGTCCCGCGTGTTCGGCGGCGGGCTTGGGGGCCGGGTCGCTGCCGGTGGCGTGGCCGACGCCGAGGGCGAGGCCGAAGGCGGCGGCGAGGCCGGCGGTGAAGGCGGTGATGCGCAGGGCGGTGTTCATGGCGGTCTCCTCGGATGTACGAAGTGAAAGGGGTCAGGCCCGCATCAGCCGGGCGATGGCCTGCGAGGCCTCGGCGACCTTGGCGTCGGCCTCGGCGCCGCCGCCCGCGATGGCGTCCTGGACGCAGTGGGCGAGGTGGGCGTCGAGCAGGTGCAGCGCCACGGACTGGAGGGCCTTGGTGGCGGCGGAGACCTGGGTCAGCGTGTCGATGCAGTAGGTGTCGGTGTCGACCATGCGCTGGAGGCCGCGGATCTGGCCCTCGACGCGGCGCAGTCTGCGCAGGAGCTGGTCCTTCTCGGTGTGGTAGCCGGCCATGCGGCCCTCCTCGGGTTTCCGGCGGGAGTGCGGGCGTGCGGGCGTGCGGGGCTTGCGGACGGTGCGGGGGAGTGGTCCGATGACCATGAGTGAATACCCCATGGGGGTATCAAGTCAAGCGGATCCCCGCCCTGAAAAATACCTGCCGGGGGTATCCACGAGGGCTTGCCTTCAATACCCCCCATGGGTATAAATGAACTCGGCACCGCCCGATACCCCTGCAGGGTATGACGGCCCGGCCGCGTACGTACCTCGAAGTACCGACTGTCACGAGGAGCAACGATGACCACGCAGGCACCCGCCTCCACGGAGGTGGAACTCTCGATCGGCGGAATGACGTGCGCCTCGTGCGCGGCCCGCATCGAGAAGAAGCTCAACCGGATGGACGGCGTCTCGGCCAGCGTCAACTACGCCACCGAGAAGGCGAAGGTCACCTTCGAGGGCGAGGTCGAGGTGGCCGACCTGATCGCCACCGTCGAGGCCACCGGCTACACCGCCGCCCTGCCCAAGCCCCCGGCCGCCGCCGGTGGCGAGGGCGCCGAGCAGGCCGAGCCCGCCGACGAGCTGGCCCCGCTGCGTCAGCGGCTGTTCACCGCGCTGGCCCTGGCCGTCCCGGTGATCGCGATGGCGATGGTGCCGGCGCTGCAGTTCGACAACTGGCAGTGGCTGTCGCTGACCCTCGCCGCCCCGGTCGTCACGTACGCCGCCTGGCCGTTCCACAAGGCCGCGTTCACCAATGCCCGGCACGGCGCCGCGACGATGGACACCCTGGTCTCGCTCGGTACCGGCGCCGCGTTCCTGTGGTCGCTGTGGGCACTGTTCTTCGGAGACGCCGGGATGCCGGGCATGCGGCACGGCTTCGAGTTCACCATCGCCCGCAGCGACGGCGCCTCGAACATCTACCTGGAGGCGGCGGCCGGCGTCACCGCCTTCATCCTGGCCGGGCGCTACTTCGAGGCCCGCTCCAAGCGCACCGCCGGCGCCGCTCTCAAGGCGCTGCTGGAACTGGGCGCCAAGGACGTGACGGTGCTGCGCGGCGGAACCGAGGTGCGGATCCCGATCGCCGAGCTGGCGGTGGGCGACCGGTTCGTGGTGCGTCCCGGCGAGAAGATCGCCACCGACGGCACGGTGGCCGAGGGCGCCTCGGCGGTGGACGCCTCGATGCTGACCGGCGAGTCGGTGCCGGTCGAGGTCGGGGTCGGCGACAGCGTCACCGGCGCCACCGTCAACGCGGGCGGCCGGCTGGTCGTCGAGGCGACCCGGGTCGGTGCGGACACCCAGCTCGCCCGGATGGCCAAGCTGGTCGAGGACGCGCAGAACGGCAAGGCCGCCGCGCAGCGCCTCGCCGACCGGATCTCCGCGGTCTTCGTGCCGATCGTGATCACCCTCGCGGTGGCCACCCTCGGGTACTGGCTGGGCACCGGCGAGGGCTGGACCGCCGCCTTCACCGCCGCCGTCGCCGTGCTGATCATCGCCTGCCCGTGCGCCCTGGGCCTGGCCACCCCGACCGCGCTGCTGGTCGGCACCGGCCGCGGCGCCCAGCTCGGCGTCCTGATCAAGGGCCCGGAGGTCCTGGAGTCCACCCGCAAGGTCGACACCATCGTCCTGGACAAGACCGGCACCGTGACCACCGGCCAGATGACCCTGCTCGCCGTCCACGCCGTCGAGGGCGTCACCGAGGCCGAGGTGCTGCGCCTGGCCGGCGCCCTTGAGCACGCCTCCGAGCACCCGATCGCCCGGGCGATCGCCACCGCCGCCGCCAAGGCCGGTGAACTGCCCGCCGTCGAGGGCTTCGAGAACGTGCCGGGCCTGGGCGTCCAGGGCGTGGTGGACGGCCACGCCGTGGTGGCCGGCCGGGAGGCGCTGCTCAACGAGTGGTCGCAGTACCTGCCGGAGGCCCTCGCCGAGGCCAAGCGCAAGGCCGAGTCGGCCGGCCGCACCGCGATCGCGGTCGGCTGGGACGGCGAGGCGCGGGCCGTGCTGGAGGTGGCGGACGCGGTCAAGCCGACCAGCGCCGAGGCCATCGCCAAGCTGCGGGCCCTGGGCCTGACCCCGGTGCTGCTGACCGGTGACAACAAGCTGGTCGCCGAGGCGGTCGCCGCCGAGGTCGGCATCCAGCCGGAGCATGTGATCGCCGAGGTCATGCCGCAGGACAAGGTCGACACCGTCAAGCGGCTGCAGGCCGAGGGCAAGGTCGTGGCGATGGTCGGCGACGGCGTCAACGACGCGGCCGCGCTCGCCCAGGCCGACCTGGGCCTGGCGATGGGCACCGGCACCGACGCCGCCATCGAGGCCGGCGACCTGACCCTGGTCCGCGGTGACCTGCTGGCTGCGGCGGACGCCATCCGGCTCTCCCGCAAGACCCTCGGCACCATCAAGAGCAACCTGTTCTGGGCCTTCGGCTACAACGTCGCCGCCCTGCCGCTGGCGGCGGCCGGGATGCTCAACCCGATGATCGCGGGGGCCGCGATGGCCTTCTCCTCGGTCTTCGTGGTCGGCAACAGCCTCCGGCTGCGCCGCTTCCGCTGATCCCTCCCCGATGGCCCCGGGGCCCCGGAGCCGCTGCCCGGTTCCGGGGCCCCGGCGCGTCCGGGCCCTCCTTGTACCGCCGATCGCCGTCACGCACCGTAGTCAAGATCGTCGACCCGGATCGGCCGCCGGGATCCGCCTCATCCGGGCGCGCCCGCTCCGACCTGCGCTTTAAGGGTATTTTGCGAGCGCTTGGGGCGGCGCTCACCGAAGTCCTACCTCACCGCAACCGGACCGAGATGTGACGCTCCGACACTTGTTAGGCAAGCCTTTCCTGCCCTAGGTTCTCGTGTCGCCAGGTCGATGCCCTGCGGCTGCCGCAGGCGTGCACGGCCGAACCCGCTTCCTCGGAGGACCCTCACCATGCCCGGAACCGTCAGGCCCCTCGCGGCCCTGTCCCTCCTCGCCGCCTGCGCCCTCGCGCTCACCGCGTGCGGCAGCTCCGGCAGCTCCGGCGGCTCGGGTGGGGACAGCGCTTCCCCCGCGGCCTCCGGCACCGCCCTGGCCGGCCAGACCATCACCCTCTACAGCGGCCAGCACGAGCAGACCGTCAAGGCGCTGACCGACGACTTCACCAAGCGCACCGGCATCAAGGTCGAGCTGCGCTCCGGCGACGAGGCCGAGCTGGCCAACCAGATCCTCCAGGAGGGCGACGCCTCCCCGGCCGACGTCTTCTACGCCGAGAACCCGCCCGCGCTCACCGTCCTCGGCGACAAGGGTCTGCTCGCCAAGGTCGCCCCCGACACCCTCAAGTCCGTCCCGGCCAACGACAGCTCCGGCAAGGGCGACTGGGTCGGCGTCTCCGCCCGCACCTCCGCCTTCCTCGCCGCCACCGGCAAGGGCGCCGACACCGCGCCGCCCGCCTCCGTCCTCGACCTGGCCAAGCCCGAGTGGAAGGGGCGCCTGGGCATCGCCCCCAGCGAGACCGACTTCGCCCCGGTCGTCACCCAGGTCCTCAAGGCCAAGGGCGAGGACGCCGCCAAGCAGTGGCTCAAGGGTCTCAAGGACAACGCCAAGGTCTACGACAGCAACGAGACCCTCTCCGCCGCGATCAACAGCGGCGAGGTCGAGGGCGGCGTCGTCGACCACTACTACTTCTACCGGATGCGCGACGAGAAGGGCGCCGCCGAGACCCACGCGACCCTGCACTACTTCCCCAAGGGGGACCCGGGCTCGCTGGTCGACGTCTCCGGCGCCGCCGTCCTCAAGCACGGCAAGCACCAGGCCGCGGCCCAGGCCTTCCTCGGCTACCTCGCCTCCGCCCCGGCCCAGACCGTCATCGCGAACTCCGCGAGCTACGAGTACCCGCTGGTCGACGGCGTGAAGGGCAAGCCCGAACTGCCCGCCCTGGACGGCATCGGCACCGTCGCCGACCCGGCCCAGCTCGGCGACGGCAAGCAGGCCCTCGCCCTGCTGCAGGACGCCGGTCTGCTCCAGTGACGACCCCCCCAGCGACGATCCCCCCAGCGACGATCCCCGTTGGCGGGCCGCGGGGGCGGTGGCGGGCCACCGGCCTGCTCGCCCCCGTCGCCGTCGCCGTCGTCGCGGTGGTCGCCTCGCCGCTCGGCTTCGTCATCGCCCAGGCCGCGCAGGCCGGTTGGGACCAGACCCGGCGGCTGCTCGGCCGCCCGCTGATCGCCACCCTGCTCGGGCACACCCTCGGCCTGACCGCCGCCGTCACCCTGGCCACCGCCGTCCTCGGCTTCGGCGCCGCCTACCTGGTCGAGCGCACCGCCCTGCCCGGGCGCCGGGCCTGGACCGTCGCGCTCGCCCTGCCGCTGGCCGTACCGGAGTTCGTCCGCGGCTACTCCTGGGTGTCGCTGTTCCGCTCCGTCCACGGCTACTGGGGCGCGGTGCTGGTGATGACCTGCTCGCTCTACCCGCTGGTCTTCCTGCCGGTCGCGGCCGCCCTGCGGCACGGCGACGCCGCCGCCGAGGAGGTCTCCCGCTCGCTCGGCCGCGGCCGCCTCGCCACCCTGTGGCGGGTCACCCTCCCGCTCACCCGGCCCGCGCTGGCCGGCGGCGTGCTGCTGGTCTCGCTCTACCTGCTCGGCGAGTACGGCGCCTTCGCGATGCTGCGGTACACCACCTTCGCCACCGCCGTGTTCACCCAGTACAAGCTGGGCTTCGACGCGGCCTCGGCCTCCCTGCTCACCCTGGTGCTGGTCGCGCTCGCCCTGCTGCTGGTCGGTCTGGAGGCCTGGGCCGGCCGCCGGGCCAGGGTCACCCGGCACGGCGCCCTCGCCCGCCCCGCCCCGCCCGTGCGCCTCGGCGGCTGGACCGTCCCGGCGCTCGCCGCCCTGGCCGCGCTGGTCGGCGTCTCGCTCGGGGTGCCGCTGTACGCGCTGGCGTACTGGCTGATCAAGGGCAGCTCCACCACCCTGCCCTCCGCCTCCGTCCTCGGCGCCACCCTGGCCACCCTCGGGTACGCGCTCGGCGCGGCCGTGGTCGCCACCGCCGCCGCCGTCCCGGTCGCCCTGTACGGCTGGCGGCGCGGCACCCGGCCGGCCCGCGTGGTCGAGCGGGTCGCCTACCTCACCCGGGCGCTGCCCGGCATCGCGGTGGCCCTCTCGGTGGTGTACTTCGCGGTCCGCTGGGCCCAACCCCTGTACCAGCAGCCGCCGATGCTGATCGCCGGGTACGTCGTGCTGTTCTTCCCACTGGCGTTGACGGCCGTGCGCGCCGCCCTCGCCCAGGTCCCGCCCGGCGTCGAGGAGGCCGCCCGCTCGCTCGGCACCCGGCCGCTCGCCGTCCTCGGCCGGGTCACCCTGCCCCTGGTCCTGCCCGGCCTCGGCGCCGCCGTCGCCATGGTCGGCCTCACCGCCTCCACCGAGCTGACCGCCACCCTGCTGCTGCGTCCGACCGGCACCCAGACCCTGGCCACCCAGTTCTGGGTCTACACCAGCGGCCTCGCCTACGGCGCCGCGGCGCCGTACGCGGCCCTGATGGTCGCGCTGTCCGTCCCCTCCGTCCTGCTGCTGACCCGCCGCACCCTCGGCCGTCCCGGGAGCACCCCATGACCGGACTCTCCGTCGTCGACCTGCACGCCGCGCACGGGCGCAGCCCGGTCCTGCACGGCATCGACCTGACCGTGCCGGACGGCGCCCTCGCCTGCGTGCTCGGCCCCTCCGGCTGCGGCAAGTCCACCCTGCTGCGGGTGCTGGCCGGCTTCCACCCGGCCGCCGCCGGGCAGGTCGTGCTGCACGGCCGCGTCCTGGACGACGGCCGCAGCCGGCTCGCCGCCGAACACCGGGGCATCGGCCTCGTCCCGCAGGACGGCGCGCTCTTCCCGCATCTGAGCGTCGCCGCCAACATCGGCTTCGGCCTGCCGCGTTCGCAGCGCCGCGCCCGGGTCGGCGAACTGCTGGACCTGGTCGGCCTGCCCGGACTGGGGGAGCGCCGCCCGCACCAGCTCTCCGGCGGCCAGCAGCAACGCGTCGCCCTCGCCCGGGCGTTGGCGCCCCGACCACGCCTGCTGCTGCTGGACGAACCCTTCGCCGCCCTCGACGCCGCGCTGCGCGCCGAGCTGCGCCGCGAAGTCGCCGCCACCCTGCGGCAGTCCGGGACCACGGCGGTCCTGGTCACCCACGACCAGGACGAGGCGCTGTCCTTCGCCGACACCATCGCCGTGCTGCGCGACGGCCGGATCGCCCAGTCCGGCAGCCCGGACGAGCTGTACCACCGCCCGGCGGACACCGCCGTCGCCCGGGGGCTGGGCGAGGCGAACCTGATCCCCGCCGAGACCACGGGAGTCGAGGCCCGTACGCCGTTCGGCGCCCTGCCGCTGGCCGCCCCCTCCACCGCCCCCGGCCGCGGCCTCGCACTGCTCCGCCCGGGCCAACTCCGGCTCACGGCCGAGCCGGTGGCCGGAGCCGTCCCGGCGAAGGTGATCGGCAGCGACTTCCGGGGCCACGACCACCGCGTCGAACTCCGCCCCGAAGCCGCCGGGTTGCCGGACACCCTGATCGCGGCCTCGGACCGCTCGTGGCCGACGGGCGGCGAGACGTACGTCAGTGCCGCCGGGCCGGTGCACGTGCTGCCGGAGGCCCTGGTCGGCCGAGGGGTTTAGGGTTCGACGCATGGACGAAGACACCGCCCTCTGGCACCGGCTCGCCGATCTCCTTCCGGAGCCCGCCTCGAAAGAGGTCAAGGACTGCTGGCAGATCGGGGAGCAGGAGTGCGGGCTCGGTCTGCTGGTCGAGGGCCTGCTCGCCCGCCAGGTCCCGATCGGCGGTGCGGACCGGGCGCGGATCTCCGTGCTCGCCGAGCAGTGGGGCGAGCGCGAGCGGCTCACTCCCGGCCTCCTGCGCTGCCCGGGCGACAGCGCGCCCGCCGGGGTGCGGCTGCTCGACGGCGAGCGCGACGAGGCCGAGGTGGTGACGGGCTGGAGCGAGCCGGAGCTCGCCGACCTGGTGCTCGTGCCGTGGATCGGCTGCACCCGCTGCGGGCGGATCCTGCTGCGCGCCCACACCTGGGAGCCCTGGGACGACTTCTCCTACCTCGCCGAGCGCTACGTGATCAGCACGCCGGACTGCGACGCGGCGCTGCGGATCTTCCCGTCCGACTCCGTCGGTGAGGCCTTCGCCGAGCTCCTGCACGGCTGCCCGGAGGCTTAGGGCCCGTTCGCACCCGTGCCCGGCGGTGGCTCAGCCCTCCTCCGGCAGCTCCACCGCCTGCCAGCGGTACGCCGCGTCCTCCTGCCACACCTGCAACTCGCCCTCCACCACCGCCGCCAGGGACAGCCGCCAGTCGTCCCCCACGGCCAGCGCGACCCGGGTGGCCGGGCGCAGCGTGGGCCGCCACCAGCGCGGCCGCCGCGAGGCGCCGCCGGCCGGCAGCCGCAGCCGTACCCCGCCCGCGCCCGCCAGGGCGATGGTCGGCCCACCGCGGTGGCCGACCATGGCGATGCCGAGGGCGGGCTCCCCGTCGCCGATCTCCGGGGCCGCCCCCGCCCCCGCCGGGCCCAGGGTGTGCAGCTGGACCGAGCCGTCCGCCCGCAGGGTGGCGGCCTGCGGTCCGGCGGAGGTGCGCGCCAGGGCCCCGGCGCGCAGGGCGCCCGGCGGGCCGAGCGGGACGGGCGGCCGGCCGGCGCCCGGCCGCCAGCTGAGCACGCGCTCGCGGTGCTCGACCAGCACCAGCCAGGCGCCGGGGCGTTCCTCCTCGGCGGCGAGCACCCGGTCGGCGGGGCAGCCGGGGTGCTCCTGGCCGGTCAGGGTGAGGCCGGGCGCCCAGCGGTAGGAGCGCAGGGCGCCGCCTGCCGCGGTCCACACCGTCAGCTCCCCGGCCGAGTTGACCGCCCCGGCCAGTCCACTGATCCCGCGCGCCGCCTCCCACCAACCGGTCGCGGTGCCGACCCAGAGGGTGCCGGACCGGTCCTCGGCGCAGACCACCAGCTCACCCTGGCGACCGGCCCAGCCAGCCGCCAACTCCCGTACCGTTCCAGGGCTCTGGCCGGCGGGTAGCCGCTGTCCGGTGCGGCCGGGGCCGGCCAGCGCGGTGCCGTCGGCGCCGCCGGTGACCACCAGCGGCCGGCCGGCGCGGTCGGGCAGGACGGCCAGGCCCGCGGTGCGGGCCACCGGACGGTGGGCGCGCAGGAGTTCGCGGCCGCGGGCGACCCACGGGCCGAGCGGGGAGGGGCGGCGGTCCGGGTCCCGGGCCAGCGGTTCGCAGGCCCAGCGGGCCAACTCCTCGCCGTAGCCGGCCGCGAGCAGTTCGGCGCGGGCCTGTTCGGCGGCGAGCCGGTGGTCGAGCCGGCCGTGGTCGGGCAGCAGCAGGGTGCGGGCCAGGGTGCCGACCGCGAAGAGGTCCTTGGCGGTGGTCGGGAAGCCGCCGACCTGTTCGGCCTCCGGCGGGACGTGCCCGGGGGTGAACACCGCGACGGTCAGGGTGTGGTCGAGCGGGGCGAGGAAGGTCAGGTCGATCAGCTTGACCTGGCCCTGGCCGTCCACCAGCACGTTGGCGGGGGAGATGTCGCGGTGCACCCAGCGCTTGCGGTGCAGCTCGTCGACGATCCGGCACAGCCGCGCCAGCACCTCGGCGACCGCCGTCTGGCCGCCGCGCTGGCTGCGCGCCCAGGTGTGCAGCGGCACGCCTTCGACCCAGGGCGAGATCTGGTAGCCCAGCAGCCCGCCGGAGGGCACCGTGCCCGGCCGGTGCGGGGAGGGCCCGAGCAGGAAGCTGGGCACCACCAGGTCGTTGACGCCGAGCCGGTGGGCGTTGTGCGAGACGTCGTCCCAGCGCCCCAGCCAGCGGCGCACCTCGGAGGGGTCGCGCTCCAGCATGATCTTGGCGGCGACCAGTTCCTTGATCCCGTTGTGGCCGGTACGAACGGCCCGCCACACCTCGGCCTCGCCGCCGCGGTGGTGGAACTCCAGCAGTTCGTACTGCTCGGGGTCGAACTCGGGCCCGAAGCGGAGCCCGGGCACCCAACGAGACTCGGACACGCGACCCCCGACGCTTCTCACCGCTGCTGATGTGGCTGCCCAGGATAGTCCGGGTTCCTGTTCGGCCGCCCCGAGGAGGGCCTATTCTGATGGCGCCCGAGCAACATCACGAAATCACGTCAACTCATGATCGTGCGGGGACTGTTGATCATGCGGTGGGCGACTGTTGAGCAACAGGGGGACGGTGCATGCTGCTGATCGCGGTGCTGCTGGTCGTGGTGGCACTGGCCGGTGTGGCCGCCGTCGTACTCGCGCGCCGGCGAACGACCCTGGACGCCACCGGCGTTGCCAAGGCCCTCGCCGCCGCCGCCGAACAACTCGCCGCCGGCAAGGCCCCGCAGGCCCGCCGTCGCTACGCCCGGCTGGCCCGCCAACTCGCCAGCGGGCCCCGGGAGCTGAGCCCGCAGCGCGGCCTCGCCCTGCTCGGCCAGGCCGAGGCCACCATCCCCACCGGCGACCAGCAGGCCACCCTCGCCCTGCACCGCGAGGCCTTCCCGCTGCTCGCCGACCCGGCCCGGCAACTGCCCCGGTGGAGCCTGCGCCGCCTCGCCGAGGAACGCATGCAGGCCCCCGACGGCGACCTCGGGCCGCTGCTCGCCTTCCTCCAGGCCACCGCCGCCGGCGCCGACCCCGGCGAGGAGGCCGAGGCCGCCGCCCGTACCCAGCACTGGCTGCAGCGGCTGTGCCACGAGGGCACCGCCGACCAGCGCGACCACGCCACCGCCCGCGCCCTCGCCGCCCTGCCCGGCCGGGACTGGCCGGTGCTCGCCCGGGCCGCCCTGCTGCGGGCCACCGGCCGGGCCGCCGAGACCGAACCCCTGCTCGCCGCTGCCGCCCCCGGCGGCAGCGGCGAACTCTGGTTCCGCTGGGGCGCCCAACTGTTCACCCTGCACCGCGACGAACCCGCCGTCACCGCCTTCGACGAGGCACTGCGCCGCGGCCCCGGCGAGCCCTCCCCCTGGGGGCGCGGCCCGGCGCTGCGCACCGACAGCCTGCTCTTCCGCGGCCTGGCCCGCCAGCGGCTCGGCGCCACCGACGCCGCCTGGGCCGACCTCGCGGCCGCCGCCGGGGAGAGCCCGAGCGACCCGCGCCCGCGCTACGCCCTCGGCCGGCTCGCCCTGCTGCTCGGCGCCGACGACCAGGCCCGGGAGCAGTTCACCGCGGCCCTGACCGTCCAACCCTCCTTCGCCCCCGCCCGGTTCGGCCTCGCCCTGGTCCACGAGCGGGCCGAGCACCCGGCCGAGGCCGCCGCCGACTACCGGGCCGGCCTCGGCCAGGCCCCCGACTGGCGCGCCGCCCGGGTCCGGCTCGGCGCCGCCCTGATAGCCGCCGGCCAGGCCGCCGACGCCGAGCCGATCCTGCGCGCCGAGGCCGACACCGAACCGGACTCCCGTTGGAGCCGGATCGCCGCCTTCCACCACGGCCTCGCCCTCGCCCGCACCGACGACCAGGCCGGCGCCCTCGCCCGCTGGGAGCGGCTGGACGACCCCGAGCTGAGTGAGCGTCGGGCCCTGGCCCGCGACCGGCTCGCCCGCACCCGGCTGGCCGCCGACCCGGTCGCCGCCCGCGAACTGTGGCAGCAGGCCGCCGCCGAGCACCCCGCCGCCCCCGGCTACCGGGCCGCGCTGCGCGAAGCCGCCCTGCGCGAGGCCGCCCACCTGCTGGTCACCGGCCGCGACCACCCCGAAGCCCGCCAACGCGCCGCCGCGGCGCTCGCCCTGGCCGACGCCCTGCCCGGCGCCCTCACCCACCGGCAGTCCCGGCTGCGCGCCGCCCTCGCCCTGGCCGAGGGCGCCCCCGAGCAGGTCACCGCCCTGCTCGACGCCACCGCCGGGCCGCGCGACCGCTACCACCTGGCCGCCGTGGCCCTGCTGGCGGGCCGACCGGTCCAGACCATCGCCCTCCTCGGACCGCTCGACCCCGACCCGGCCGGGGATCCGGCGCTCGCCCGGCTGCGCGCCCTGCTCGCCGAACGGGCCGGCAACTGGGCCACCGCACTGGACTGGTACCGCCACTTCCTGACCGCCCCCATGGCGGCACCGGCGCACCCCACCGGCGACTGCGCGGTCTGCGCCCACCCCGCCACCGGCACCTGCGGCGGCTGCGGCCGCGAGAGCTGCGCCGCACACCTGCACGCGCCCGCCGGGGCCGCCTCCCCGCGCTGCGTCCGCTGCACCGGCCCGGCCCTGCGCGCCGTCCTGGACTGCGCCCGCCGGGCCGGCACCCCGGAGCAGGCCGAACCCGTCCTCGCCGCCTGGGCCGAGGCGCTCGGCGACAGCGCCGCCGCCGCGCCGCTGCGGCTCGACCTCGCCCTGCTGCGCGCCGAACTCGGCCGCCTGGACGAGGCGTTGGCCGACCTGCCGGAGGACGCCGGCGCCGCCCGGGCCGCCGTCCTGGTCCGCCGGGCCGGTGCCGCCCTCACCGCCGAACAGCCCGGACGGGCCGCCGGCGACCTGCGCCAGGTCCTCACCCTCGCTCCCGACCACCCGCAGGCGGTCGGCGCGCTGGTCCTGCTCGCCGAGCACGAGGCCCACCAGCACGCCGTCGAGGGCCGCCACCGCGAGGCCTACCAGGCCTACCGCGCGCTCCTGCGCAAGGACCCGGCCCACCCCCGGGTGCTGCACGCCCTCGGCCTCGCCGGCTACCGGCTGGCCGTGACCGCCGACGACCAGGACGTCTGGGCCTGGACCCTCGGCTGCCTGGTCGCCGCCCTGCACCAGCCCGGCCTGTGGAACGAGGCCGCCCGGATCACCGGCCGCACCCCCGAACCGGAGCGGATGGCGACCGCCCGTACCGCGCTCACCGACCGCCTCCACGAGGACCTGCGCGCCCTCGACCGGGCCGCCGGGCGCAGCGGCGACGAGGTCACCGCCTGGACCCTGCGCCTGGGCATGGAGGCCCACGCCGCCGACGCCTTCGCCCAGCAGGACGTCCGGATCACGCTGCCCGGCCGCCCCGCCCGCCGCCTCGCCGTCGGCCCCACCCTCGACCGGCTGCTGCGCGCCGAGCCCGAACTCGCCGCCTGGGCCGCCGCCTTCGAGCAGGCCGTAGGGGCCTGGCGGCGCCCGGCGGGCCCCGACGCACCCGCGCTCACCCGGGCCCTCGCCCTGTTCGGCGAGCTCGGCCCGCAGCGCTACCTGAGCCTCCAGGGCCGCCAGGCCGCCGCCGTCGCCGCCCTGGACGCGGTCGCCGAGCACGAGCGCGGCGAGGGCTGGCAGGCGCTGCTCGGCGAGTCCCTGGTCAGCCAGGCCCGCGAGCACCACCGCAACCAGGACTGGCGCGAGGCCCTGGACTGCCTCACCCGCGCCCGGACCGTCCCGGGCGCCGTGCTGCCCGCCGACGCGGCCGGGATCGCCGCCGAGTCCGGCGTCCGGGCCGCCCGCGCCCTGCTCAAGGGCAGCGACGACGACCAGGCCGGAGCCGCCGCGCTGCTGGAGAAGGCCTTCGCGCTGGCCCCGGACGACCAGGAGGTGCGCGCCGACCTCGGCGCCACCTACGCCCAGTGGGCCCGCAAGATCAACAACGAGGACAAGGACTACCCGCGCGCCCTCGCGCTGCTGCAGAAGAGTCTCGACCTCGTCCCCGGGGACCTGACCGCCATACGCTTCCTGCAGGCCGCCCTCGGCAACCGGGCCGGCCAGCTCAGCCACCCCGATGCCACCGACGCGGAGCTGGAGGAGGCCGCCGAGATGTGGCGGCGGCTGATCGACCTCGGCGACGACCCGGACCACCGGCTCGGCCTCGCGTTCGTGCTGCGCCAGCTCGCCCGCTCCGCCGCCTTCGCCGACCACCGCACCCGCGCCGTCGCGCACATGGCCGAGGCCCTGCGTGTCGACCCGGAGTGGGACGGCGACGTCGCGCGCGAGGCGCCGCGCCGGGTCGCGGTGCTGCTGGCCAACCACGTCATCGACAACCTGCAGGACAGCCCGTTCGCCGCCCAGGCCGCCCTGTTGCAGAAGGCCAAGTCCTACGACGACTCGGTCGACATCCGGCGCCTGATGGTCAGCGTCTGGCGCGGTGAGGCGATCGGCCACTACGAGGCCCGCCGCTACGGGGAGGCGATCCGGCTGCTGAAGGAGGCACTCGACCTGTCCGGCTCGCCGGAGGACACCGCGAAGCTGAACAGCGAACTCGGCATCGTCCTCAGCTCCTTCGCCGTCGCCGAGGCCAACGCCCACCGCTACTGGGAGGCCCGCCAGCTGATCGCCACGGCCATCGAGTGCAACCCGGGGGACCGGGAGCTGCGTGCCCTGCAGACGCGGATCAACCGGCTCCGGTGACCGGCAACCGCACGGGAGCCGCCGTCGTCGTAGACCGTGCGCGCTGTGAATGACCGTCAGTTACCTTGCGGGAGTCGTGAGTTCCGACCCGTTCGACCCGTTTGGCCCGTCCGAGCCGTGAGGAGAGGGACCGCCCGCCATGCCACTGCACGAACCTTCGCCGTACGAGGTCCTGGGCATCCCGCTCACGGCCGGGGTGCGCGAGATCAACCTCTCGGTCGGGAAGGCGCTGAAGGCGGGCCGGTTCACCCGCCAGCAGATCCAGGACGCCGCCGCGCTGCTGCGCAACCCGGACCGCCGGCTGGAGGCGGACCTCCAGCAGCCGCTCCCGCCGGAGCCGGTCGACCAGGCCGCCGACCTCCTCGCGCCCGCGCTCGCCGAACCGCTGCTGGTGATCGAGCGCCCGCCGCTGCCGCCCGCCCCGGCCCTTCTCTCCCTGCACCGCGCCGAGTTGGCCGCCGACTTCGCCGATCCCGCACCCGCCGGGGCCGACCCCGAACCGCCCGTCCCGGCCCGATACGCGGCCGACCTGTCCGTGCTGCCGCAGATAGAGGTCCCCGAATGACCGACGCACCGACCGCATCCCCGCTCGACGGCCACCGGCGGCTGGAGGTCCCGCCGGGCGTCGAGTCCGTCGACCTGGACGCCAAGTTCAGCCAACTGCTGTTCCGCGCATCGCTGTTGGGCAGCAAGCTGACGGAGCAGAAGCAGGCCGCCCGGGCCGAGCAGCGTGAACTGCTGGGCGTCCTGGTCGAGGTGGACGACGCGCTCGCCGCCCTCGGCCTGGACCGCGAGCTGGTGGCGCTCGGGCGCGGCGCGGGCATCGAGGCCACCCGCCGACGGCTGCTCGGCCGGCTCGCCAAGGCCGGGGTGCGGCCGATGCGGCTGGAGGGGCTGGCGGCGGACCCTGCGCTGACCGAGATCGTCGGCATCGAGGTACGGCCGGGGGTGGCGCCGGAGACGGTGGTGCAGACGGTGGTGACCGGGTTCTTCTGGGACCAGGAGGTGTTGCGGCGGGCCCAAGTGGTGGTCGCCGCACCGGAGTCGGCGCTGCCGCCGGTCGAGGATCCCCGGATCGCGGAGCTCAGGCCCGAGCGGCCCGAGATCGTCGAGCCGTCGGCAGTGGCGGCGGACGCCGTTGAGTCGTCGGCCCTCGGATCGGATTCCGTCGAACCGGAGCCCGTCGAGCCGGTGACCGTCGAACCGGAGCCCGTAGAGCCCGTCGAAGCCCGGGCCAGGCCGGTCCCACCCCGGGTCCGTCGGCAGGCCAGGGCCGCGGGCAAGCCGGGCAAGCGCGGCAAGCGCAAGAAGTAGCCAGGACCACGAGGGGCAAGAGGGGAACGACATGTACCGCACACTCGGCATCGACCTGGGTACCACCAACTCCGTGGTGGCCCACCTGCGCCGGGGCGAGCCGGAGATCATCTTCAACCGGCAGAACCAGGAGGCCACGCCCTCCGTGGTCGGCAGCGGCCGCAAGGGCGAGCTGCTGGTGGGCTCCACCGCGCGCAGCCGGACCGCCATCGACGGCGCCAACGTGATCCGCTCGGTCAAGCGCTTCATGGGCCGCAAGTTCAAGGACCCGCAGGTGCAGGCGGCCCTCAAGGAGGTCGACTACAAGGTCACCGCGGGCACCGACGGCGACGTCAACGTCTGGTTCAACGGCCGCTCCTACACCCCGATCGAGATCTCCGCGATCATCCTGCACCGGCTCAAGGAGGACGCCGAGCAGCGCCTCGGCGAGCCCTTCCACCGGGCCGTGATCACCGTCCCCGCCTACTTCGGCGAGCGGCAGGTCGCGGCGACCCAGGAGGCGGGCCGGATGGCCGGCCTGCACGTGCTGCGGATCATCAACGAGCCGACCGCGGCCGCGCTCGCGTACGGGCTCGCCGGCGAGGCCGGCGAGGAGGGTCGGACCGTCCTGGTCTACGACCTGGGCGGCGGCACCTTCGACATCTCCATCCTGCTGCTGGTGCCCGGCTCGGTCTCGGTGCTCGGCATCGAGGGCGACAACCTGCTCGGCGGCGACGACTTCGACCGCGCGATCACCACCGCGCTGCTGGAGGACATCCGCGAGGAGTACGGCTCCGACTACCAGCCCGACCTGCGCGACCGCCCGAAGATCGCCTCCACCGCCGAGACCGTCAAGATCGAGCTGTCCAACCAGCAGTCCTCCGAGGTCATCCTGCCGGGCCTGGGCGCCGGACAGCTGGTGCTGGAGACGGAGTTCGAGCGGGCCCGCTTCGAGGAGCTGATCGAGGCCCAGATCGAGCGGACCATCGAGCTGACCCACAAGGCCATCATGCAGGCCAACCTGACTGTCGGGGACATCGACGAGGTGGTGCTGGTCGGCGGCTCGACCTCGATCCCGCTGGTCGCCCGGCGGCTCGGCGAGGTGTTCGGCAACCACCGGATCAAGCGCGGCGTCAACCCGATGCAGTGCGTGGCGCTCGGCGCGGCCGTGCAGTCCGCCCTGGTCGGCGAGGTGGAGTGCCCCGAGTGCCGGGCCCCCGGAGACCTGTCGGCCTCCAACTGCGCCAACTGCGCGACCTCCCTGCTCGGCGGCGACCGGGTCTCCTGCCCGACCTGCCACATCCCGGTCGGCGCCGACGCCGCCGACTGCCCCAAGTGCGGCCAGGACATGGCCGGTTCGGCCACCTCCGGCGCGACCGTCCCGAGGCAGTCGCAGGCCACCACCGTGCTGCGCGGCGACAACTGCCCGCGCTGCGGCACCCCGGCCGCCCCCGGCGTGACCGCCTGCGAGCTGTGCGGCGAACCGCTCAACTCGGCCGCCCCCGGCCAGACCAAGGTGGCCTCCACCGCCGCCGAGGACGTCGGCCTGCGCTGCGCCTCCTGCGCCAAGGTCAACCCGCCCGGCACCGAAGTCTGCGCGGAATGCGGCGAGTTGATGCAGGTCACCAACCCGTTCGACATCACCCCGAAGAACCTCGGCATCGAGCTCAACGACGGCCGCCTCGCCGTCATCATCCCCAAGAACACCAGCTACCCGACCAGTTCGCCGGTCAGCCGGGAGTTCGTGGTCTCCGGCAGCGGCCGTCAGCGCCTGGAGATCGCCGTCTACGAGGGCGAGCACGAGGTCGCCCAGCAGAACGAGCTGATCGGCCACCTCACCCTGCGGCTGCCCGAGGGCCTCGGCGGCCGTACCCCGGTGGAGGTCTCCTTCGGCCTGGACCGGGACCGCACCATCACCCTGTCGGTGCGGATCCAGGGCGGCGCCGAGAAGACCGTCAAGCTGGAGCGGGTCACCCTCGACCCCGAGCTGAAGGTGCAGGTCGAGGAGCAGCAGCGGCAGATCGAGACCTTCACCGACCGCTGGGGCGGCGAGCTGACCGAGGCCGAGATGCGCGAGGCGCAGCGGCTGATGGACGCCCTGGACGACCTGGCGGCCGGGCAGACCCGCGGTCAGTCGGTGGACGAGGCCCTGGAGCGGGCCCAGCGCCAGCTGAAGGCCCAGCGCTGGGTGCGCGGCTCGGAGGCGTACCTGAGCCTGTTCATCCACTACTGCGAGAAGCACCTGGACCCGAGCGACCTGGACCGGCTGCGCTCGGTGGCCGCCGAGCTGCGGCTGCGCCGCGAGGCCGCCGACTGGGAGGGCGCGATGCGCGCGGCCCAGAAGGCGGACGAGCTGTGCGACTCGCTCGGGCACACCTTCCGGATGCTCACCATGTGCAACGTCTACGTCAACCAGAACATGGTCTCGCCGGCCCTGGGTCAGCGGATCATGGCGGAGCTGCGCGGGCTGGACGACGCGGTCGAGGCGCCCAACATGGAGGCCGTCAACACCCACATGTCGAACCTGCTGGCGCTGTACGCGCAGGCGCAGCGGGAGCTCGGCAGCGAGCCGGCCGCCGAGTCGCTCGGCCCGGTGCGCCCGGAGGAGGCCGGTCCGCGATGACCACCGTGAGCCTCCTCGACGTGCAGTGCCCGCTGTGCCGGGTGCCGGCGGACCCGCAGACGCTCGGCTGCCCGTCCTGCCGGGAGGACCTGAGCGTGCTGTTCCGGCTGCGTTACGCCGGTCGGATCGATTACAACCGGGCACTGGACGCCCTGGCGGCCGGGGACGGGGCGCTCGCGCTCGGTCTGCTGCACCGCGCGGTGGCGGCCGAACCCGGGCTGGAAGCGGCCCGGGAGCTGCTGCGATCACTGAGCGTGGCCGGTGTCGCCGGGCCCGGACCGGGCGTGCGGGAGGGCGACACGCCCTCCGACTGACCAATCCGGACGCTCCCGGCCTGCGGTGAAGTTCGATCGGTGTGAGTGTGATGGTCACACGGCTGTTTCGCCACCCTCACAAGGAGTGACGCAATGCGTATTCGCACCACCCTCGCCGCCACCGCGCTCGCCGCGGTGGCGGTCCTCGCGGGCGCCGGCACCGCCGCGGCCGGCGACGCGACCGCCAACGGCATCGCCACCAACTCGCCCGGCCTGCTCTCCGGCAACCAGATCCTGATCCCGATCAACACCGAGATCGCCTTCTGCGGCAACACGTTCAACCTGCCCGGGTTCCTCAACCCGGTGACGGGCAACGTCACCTGCATCAACGGGTGACAGTGGCGCCGGGGCCGTCCGTCGAACCCGACGGGCGGCCCCGGCGCCGTGTCCGCACCCCCGTTCGGGGGTGGCGCCGCGGGCCCGGGAACGGCGACCATGGTCCCCGTCCCGCACCTCCGCACCCAGGAGCCAGCCCGTGCCGACCACGCCCGCCCCGCGCAGCTACGCCTGCGGCACCTCGGACGTTCCGCTGCTCGGCGACACCATCGGGGAGAACCTCGACCGCGCGGTGCGCGCCTTCCCCGAGCGCGACGCCCTGGTCGACCGGCCCACCGCCCGCCGCTGGACGTACGCCCAACTCGCCGCCGACGTGGACGCGCTGGCACTCGGCCTGCTGGAGCTCGGGATCGCCAAGGGCGACCGGGTCGGCATCTGGGCCCCCAACTGCGCCGAGTGGACCCTCACCCAGTACGCCACCGCCAAGCTCGGCGCGATCCTGGTCACGGTCAACCCTGCCTACCGGGCGCACGAGTTGGAGTACGTGCTGAACCAGGCCGGGATCCGGGTGCTGGTCGCCGCCGAGCGCTTCAAGTCCTCGGACTATGCCGCGATGATCGAGGAAGTCCGGCCGCACTGCCGCGAGTTGGAGCGGGTGGTGCTGCTCGGCAGCCCCGCCTGGGACGCCATCCTGTCGGCCGGCCGCGGGGCCGATCCCGCCCTACGCGCTCTCTTCGCCGAGCGCCTGGGCGAGTTGGCGCCCGACGACCCGATCAACATCCAGTACACCTCCGGCACCACCGGCTTCCCCAAGGGCGCGACCCTCTCGCACCACAACATCCTCAACAACGGCTACTTCGTCGGGGAACTGCTCAACTACACCGAGCAGGACCGGATCTGCATCCCGGTGCCCTTCTACCACTGCTTCGGCATGGTGATGGGCAACCTCGCCGCCACCTCGCACGGCGCCTGCATGGTCATCCCGGCCCCCTCCTTCGAACCCGGCGCCACCCTGGCCGCCGTCGCCGCCGAGCGCTGCACCTCGCTGTACGGCGTGCCGACCATGTTCATCGCCGAACTCGCCGACCCGGACTTCGCCCGCTACGACCTCGGCAGCCTGCGCACCGGCATCATGGCCGGCTCGCCCTGCCCGACCGAGGTGATGAAGGAGGTCATCGAGCGGATGGGCATGGCCGAGGTCTCCATCTGCTACGGCATGACGGAAACCTCGCCGGTCTCCACCCAGACCCGCGCCGACGACTCGGTCGAGCGCCGGGTCTCCACCGTCGGCAGGGTCGGCCCGCACCTGGAGGTCAAGGTGGTCGACCCGGCCACCGGCCGTACCGTCCCGCGCGGCGAACCCGGCGAGCTGTGCACCCGCGGCTACTCCGTCATGCTCGGCTACTGGAACGAGCCCGAGCGCACCGCCGAGGCCGTCGACGCGGCCCGCTGGATGCACACCGGGGACCTCGCGGTGATGGACCAGGACGGCTACCTGGCGATCACCGGGCGGATCAAGGACATGGTGATCCGTGGCGGGGAGAACCTCTACCCGCGCGAGATCGAGGAGTTCCTCTACACCCACCCGGACATCCTCGACGTCCAGGTGATCGGTGTCCCCGACACCAAGTACGGCGAGGAACTGATGGCCTGGATCCGGATGCGCGAGGGCGCCGATCAGCTCACCGCCGAGGCCGTGCGCGAGTACTGCGCCGGGCGGCTGGCCCACTTCAAGATCCCGCGCTACGTCCACGTGGTCGAGGAATTCCCGATGACCGTGACCGGCAAGATCCGCAAGGTCGAGATGCGCGAGCTGGCCGTCCGCATCCTCGGCCTCTAGGGCCTTGCCGTACCTTCGGCCGCCCGGGAGGCGGGCCCGGGTACCCGGCGGGAGAGTGGGATCATGCCCCTCGACGTCACCGTGGAACGCGTGATCCCCCTCCCGCCGGAACAGCCCGCCCTGGCCACCGACACTCCCTCCCGATCGGCGTGGCCACCCGCGCACCGGTCCGTATCTGGTCCTCCGACGTCTTCCCGGCTGACTTGGCGACGCTTCGCCTGCGTGCCGTCCCGACGGCACGCAGGTCCGGCGGACATGATCGGAACGACGTGCATCGTCCGATGACGAGCGAGAGCAGGAGGTTCCTGGTGGCCGCCGCCGGATTGTCCTTCGATGTGGTGAGCATCGAGAAGCCCGATGACGCGAATGTGATCATCGGCCAGTCGCACTTCATCAAGACCGTGGAGGACGTGCACGAGGCGATGGCCGGGGCGGGCCCGCACCTGCGCTTCGGAATCGCCTTCTGCGAGGCGTCCGGCGCCTGCCTGGTCCGCCGGTCCGGCAACGACGAGGAGTTGGTGCCGTTGGCCGTACGCAACGCGCAGGCGATCGGGGCCGGCCACTCCTTCGTGATCCTGCTGCGTGGCGGCTACCCGGTCAACGTCCTCAACGCCGTCAAGCTCGTGCCCGAGCTGTGCGGCATCTTCTGCGCGACCGCCAACCCGGTCGATGTCCTGCTGGCCGTCACCGATCGGGGCCGCGGCGTGATCGGCGTGATCGACGGCGTACCACCGGTCGGGGTCGAGACCGACGAGGATGCCGCGGACCGCCACAGCCTGCTGCGCCAGATCGGCTACAAGCTCTGAACTCGGCGTCCTGTCTCCTGCCCGGTCGCATGCCTTCGGCACCTGTACCCGGGCCCACGAACGCGCCACGCCCCGCCGAACGTGTGGGACGTTCGGCGGGGCGATCGGTGGGGGTGTTCGCTCAGTCGGCCTTCGGCTACTCGGTGATCTGGATGAGCCGCACCGGGCAGAGCGAGGCGGTCTGCCTGACCAGCGCGTGCAGCTCCGCGGGCGGCTCCTCCTGGAGCAGCGTCACGATGCCGTCCTCGTCCTGGTCGAAGACGTCGGGGGCGCGCATGACACACTGGCCGGCCGACACACACCGGTCGGGGTCGACGCTGACACGCATAGTGGTTGTACCTCGCTCTGTGGGGTGAACCTCGGTGGAGTGAACCTCTGTGGGCCGGACGGTCACCAGGTGACGGGGAGCTCGTGGACGCCGTAGACCAGGGCCTCGTCCTTGAACTTGAGCTCGGACATCGGGGCGGCCAGCTTGAGGCCGGGGATGCGCCGGAACAGGGTGCCGTAGACGACCTCGAGCTCGATCCGGGCGAGGTTCTGGCCGATGCACTGGTGGATGCCGTAGCCGAAGGCGAGGTGGCTGCGGGCCTCGCGGCGGATGTCGAGGGTGTCGGCGTCGGGGAAGACGCTCTCGTCGTGGTTGGCGGAGTTGTTGAGCGGCAGGATGCCCTCGCCCGCCTTGATGACGGTGCCGTCGATCTCGATGTCCTCCAGTGCGACCCGGGCGGTGCCGGAGTCGGAGATGCTGAAGAAGCGCAGCAGCTCCTCCACCGCGCCGGGCAGCAGCTCGGGGTCGGCCTTGATGGCGTCGAGCTGCTCGGGGTGCTCCAGCAGGCCGAGCACGCCGAGCGAGATCATGTTGGCGGTGGTCTCGTGCCCGCCGACCAGCATCAGCCGGGCCATCGTGACGATGTCGGTGTGGTCGGCGATCGGCTCTTCGCGGTTCTTCTCGATGAACCGGCTGATCAGGTCGTCACCGGGTTCGGTCTCCTTGGCGGTGATCAGCTTGTCCAGGTACATGTCCAGGCCGACGACCGCGGCGCCGTACTCCTCCGGGCTGATGTCGTGGTTCATCATCAGCGCCGACCACTCCTCGAACTGCGGGTGGTCCTCGTACGGGACGCCGAGCAGCTCGCAGATCACCAGCGAGGGCACCGCCAGCGAGAGTGCGGCCACCAGGTCGACCGGTCCGCCGGCCGTGAGCATCGCGTCGATCCGGGCGTCCACGATCTCCTGGATCCGGGGGCGCAGCGCGCGCATCCGGCGGGCGGTGAACTCGGGGATCAGGTAGCGGCGCTGGGCGGTGTGCTCCGGCGGGTCCATGGAGAGCAGCATGAGGCGGACCTCGCGCAGCATCTCCTCGGGGATGTGGAACTGGTGCGGGTAGCCGGGCAGTTTGAGGTTGGAGCTCACGCGGGAGTCGCCGAGCACCGTCTTGACGTGCTCGTGCGTGGTGACCAGCCAGGCCGGCTTGCCGGTGACCTTGAGTACCGCCTGGGAGATCGGCTCGCTCTCACGGAGCTCGGCGTACTGCGCCGGCGGCCTGAACGGACAGGTGCGGGTCATCGGGAAGTTCGGCAGTTCGGTGGCCAGGTGGTCCTGGGTCATGGTGCCCTCTCGGAGTCGGGTTCGACTGGTCGGATCGATCCGCCTGGGTCACCAGGTGACGGGCAGCTCGTACATCCCGTAGACGATGGCGTCGTCCTTGAACTTGAGCTCGGACATCGGGACGGTGAGCTTCAGGCCGGGGATGCGCCGGAACAGGGTCTCGTAGACGATCTCGAGCTCGATCCGGGCGAGGTTCTGGCCGATGCACTGGTGAATGCCGTAGCCGAAGGCGAGGTGACTGCGGGCCTCGCGGCGGATGTCGAGGGTGTCGGCGTCGGGGAAGACGCTCTCGTCGTGGTTGGCGGAGTTGTTGAGCGGCAGGATGCCCTCGCCCGCCTTGATGACGACTCCGTCGATCTCGATGTCCTCCAGCGCGACCCGGGCGGTGCCGGCGTCGGAGATGCTGAAGAACCGCAGCAACTCCTCGACGGCCTTGGGCAGCAGGGTGGAGTCGGCCTGGACGGCGGCGAGCTGGTCGGGGTGCTCCAGTAGGGCCAGGGTGCCCAGCGCGATCATGTTGGCAGTGGTCTCGTGGCCGGTGACCAGCATCAGCCGGGCCATGCTCACGATGTCGGCGTGCTCGACGGAGGGCTCGGCGCGGTTGGCCGCGATCAGTCGGCTGATCATGTCGTCGCCCGGAGTGGTCTCCTTGATGGTGACCAACTGATCGACGTACTGGTCGAGTTCGTAGTGCGCCAGGCCGCGCTCCGCGTCGCTGATGTCCTGGTTCATGATCTGGCCGGCCCAGTGCTCGAAGCGCGGGTGGTCCTCGTAGGGGACGCCGAGCAGCTCGCAGATCACCAGCGAGGGCACCGGCAGCGCGAGCGCGGCCACCAGGTCCAGCGGGCCGCCCTTGGCCAGCATCGCGTCGATCTGGGCATCCACGATCTGCTGGATCCGGGGGCGCAGCGCGCGAATCCGGCGGAGGCTGAACTCGGGCGCCAGCAGCCGGCGCTGGACGGTGTGTTCGGGCTGGTCCATGGAGAGGAAGGTGAGCGGGACGGCCTGCAGCATCTCCTCGGGCACCGGCACCTGCAGCGGGTAGCCGGGCAGCTTGAGGTTGGCGCTCACCCGGGAGTCGCCGAGGATCTTCTTCATGCTCTCGTAGGTGCTGACCAGCCAGGTGGGCTTGCCGTTGACCTTGAGGACCGCCCGAGAGATCGGCTCGCTCTCACGGAGCTCGGCGTACTGTGCCGGCGGGCTGAAGGGGCAGGAACGCGGCATCGGGAAGGCCGGCGGCTGGGCGGCCGGACGGTCCTGGTCAGCAGTCTGGGTCATGGTGCCCTCTCGAACTCACTCGAACGAACTCATTCGAACTCGCATACGTCGGAACTCGCGTGCGTCGTATGCGCGAGCACGCTGATCCGGGCACGCTGATCCCGGCGCGAGGAAGCCCCCCGCGCGAGGAGGACCCGGGCGCGTGGAGCGGCCATCCGTACGGCGCATTCGACCGTTGTTCGCACGTTAGGCGGCCCGATCACCGCGCCACACCCCTGCCGACCCCTACCGTGTGGCCTGTGCCGCTACCCGGGCCGATCCGGCTCGCGCCCCTGCTGGGCTAGGGGCCGCTAGGGGTCCAGCCGGGCCGTCGCAGCGCGTTAGCGTCGGGGCCGGATCACGTTCCCGTGCACCCCGAACACGTCTGTCGACTGAGGTGGTTACCGTGCCCCTGGAGCCCAGCGCTAAGGGAACCGTCCCGTTCGGGAAGTACCGAACCTGGTACCGGGTCACCGGCGATCTCCGAGCGGGAAAACCGGCCGTGGTGGTTGTGCACGGCGGTCCCGGCAGCACCCACGACTACCTGCTGCAGCTGACCGAACTCGCCGAGCAGGGCTGGCCGGTGGTGCACTACGACCAGCTCGGCAACGGCGGCTCGACCCATCTGCCCAACAAGGGCGCCGACTTCTGGAAGGTCGACCTCTTCGCCGCCGAACTGGCCAACCTGCTGGGCGAACTGGGCATCGCCGACAACTACGTGCTGTTCGGCCAGTCCTGGGGCGGCCTGCTCGCCGCGAAGCACGCGATGACCCGGCCGGCCGGACTGCGCGGCTTGGTGGTGGCCAACTCGCCCGCCTCCTACCCGCTGTGGCTCAGCGAGATGGCCGTGCTGCGCGCGCAGCTGCCGCCGGACGTGCAGGAGACCCTGCTGCGGCACGAGGCGGCCGAGACCTTCGAGTCGCCCGAGTACCTGGCCGCCATGCGGGTCTTCTACGACCGTCACGTGTGCCGGATCCTGCCCTGGCCAAGGGACTTCCTCTCCTCCTTCATGGAGATCTACAACAACCCGACCGTGTACTACACGATGAACGGGCCCAACGAGTTCCACGTGATCGGCACCCTCAAGGACTGGTCGATCATCGACGAACTGGACGCGATCCGGACGCCGACGCTGCTGATCAGCGGCAGGTACGACGAGGCCACCCCGGTGACGATGCAGCCCTACTTCGACCGCATCCCCAACGTGCGTTGGGAGATCTTCGAGAACTCCAGCCACTGCCCGCACCTGGAGGAGTCGAATCGCTTCACCGAGGTGATGGTGGGCTTCCTGAAGGAGCTGGCGCAGCCGGTGGGGGAGAGCCGGTCATGACGAAGCGAACAGCGATGATCTTCCCCGGCATGGGCCCGGTCGCCTTCAACGACGTCGGCCGGTTCATGGTGGCCAACCGATTCGCCAGGGAACTGGTCACGGTCGCCGACGAGGTCCTCGGCTACTCCCTGGTGGACGCCCTCCGCGAGGCCGAGGGCGACTACTCCGAGGCGGCCCAGGTGGCCTTCCTGGTCAACTGCCTGGCCAGCGCCGACTGGGCGCAGGATGCCCTCGGCGTCGAAGCGGAGGCCGTCCTCGGCCCCAGCTTCGGCGAGAAGGCGGCGGTCGCCTTCGCCCGGTCGCTCTCGATGCCCGAGGCCGTGCGGATGACCGCCGAACTCGCGCGCTGCATGGACGAGTACTTCAGCCAGGAGCACACCGACATCGTGGTGCTCTCCTTCGTCCGTACTCCCGAGGAGAAACTGGGCGAGATCCTCGCCGAGCTGGACGAGCAGGGCGAGTGGCACGACATCTCCTGCTACGTCGACGAGGGCTTCTACATGCTCTCGCTGCGCGAGTCCCGGGTGGAGTGGATGCAGCAGCGGCTGCGCGCGATCGGTGGGATGCCGCTCTACACCATGCGTCCGCCGCTGCACTCGGGCGCCTTCGCCGGGCTGCGGGACAAGGCCGAGCGCGAGGTGCTGTCCACCCTGCACTTCACCGACCCGAAGCTGCCGGTGGTGGCCGACCAGGACGGCGCGCTGCTCACCACGGCCGAGCAGGTGCGCACGATGCTGCTGGACAGCATCGTGCGTCCGCTGCGCTGGCCGGACGCGGTGGCCGGGCTCAAGCGGCTCGGCGTCGAGCAGGTCTGTGTCGCGGGCCCTGACAGCCTGTTCGGCCGAGTCCCGTGCACCACGGGAAACTTCGAGGTCGTGCCGGCCAACCCCCGGCTGGCGATGACCCCCAGGCGCCGGTCCTCCGTCGGCTGAGCGCCGAGGCGCGGGTCCGCCCCCTCCTGGAGCGCACCTGCCAGAACGCGCCGACACCGGTCAGCGCCGCCCGAGCACACCGGCTGGCCGCTTCGGCGCCGCCCGAGCACACCGGCGCCGCTTCGGCGCCGTCCGAGCACACTCGACGACGAACAACGACAGTGATGGAGTCACCATGTGGGACCAGAAGTTCGAAGAGACCCTGCGCCGCTTCCTGCCCTTCCTGCCCCCGGGCGAGCAGCTGGAGAACGACACCCCGCTGCGTGAGCTGGGCCTGGACTCGCTCGGCACCGTGGAGCTGCTGGGCAACCTGGAGGCGGCCTACGACGTCCGCTTCCTGGACGACGCGCTGACCCCGGAGACCTTCGAGACCCCCGGCGTGCTCTGGAAGACCGTGGCGGGCATGCTGACCGGCGCCGAGGCCTGACGGGGCGGAGAGGGACACGAAAGGGCCACCACGATGGATGACACCGTGGACCTCGCGCTGTCCGGGCGTTTCCTGCGCGGACTCGCCAAGTCGGCGGACCGCCCCGCAGTGCTGGCAGGCGGGACCAGCCTGACCTACCAGGAGCTGCACGAGCGCGCGCTGCTGCTGGCCGGTTCGCTGCTGGCCCACCTGCCGTCGCGGCCGGCGGCGATCGGCGTGCTGGCGGGCAAGGGTCCCTCGGCGTACGCGTCGATCCTGGCCGGTCTGTACACCGGGATCACCATGGTCCCGCTGCAGCCGGCCTTCCCCGCCGCCCGCACCCGGCAGATGATCGAGGCGAGCGGAGTCGGTGCGCTCATCGCCGACGACGACTCGCTGCCGGTCCTGGTCGGGCTGCGGGAGGAGGGCGTCGACCTACCGGTGCTCTTCGCCCCCGGCGGTCAGCCGCAGCCGGCCGTACCGCCGGCGGCGGGCAGCGCGCTGTCCGCGCCGATGCCGGTGCGCGGCGAGGACACCGCGTACGTCCTGTTCACCTCGGGCTCGACCGGCCGGCCCAAGGGCGTTCCGGTCACCCACGCCAACACCCGTCACTACTTCGGCCTGCTCGACGAGCGGTACGACTTCGGTCCCGAGGACGTCTTCTCGCAGAACTTCGACCTCAACTTCGACTGCGCGATGTTCGACCTGTTCTGCGCCTGGGGAGCCGGTGGCACGCTGGTCGTTCCGCCGCCGCAGGCCTACCGGGACATGCCGCGGTTCATCGCCGACAACGGCCTGACCGTCTGGTTCTCCACCCCCAGCGCGATCGCGCTGGTGCGGCGGATGGGGGGCCTCGGGCCCGCCAGCATGCCCTCGCTGCGCTGGAGCTTCTTCGCCGGAGAGGCGCTGAGCTGCCAGGATGCGGGCAACTGGCTGGCGGCGGCGCCGGATTCGACACTGGAGAACCTCTACGGGCCGACCGAGCTGACCATCACCGTCGCCGCCCACCGCTGGGCGGGCGAGGACGCGCTCAACGGCATGGTGCCGATCGGTTCGGTGCACGGCGGACACCAGGTCCTGCTGCTCGACCCCAGCGGCGAGGACTCTGCCGTTGAGGGTGAACTGTGCATTGCAGGACCACAGTTGACCGCCGGATACCTCGATCCCGGTGACGACGTGGGGCGGTTCTTCGACCGCAACGGTCGGCGCTTCTACCGCACCGGGGACCGGGTCCGCCGGGCGGACGGTGGTGAGCTGCTCTACCTGGGCCGGGACGACGCGCAGGTGCAGGTGCTCGGGGTGCGGGTGGAGTTGGCCGAGGTGGACGCCGCGGTGCGCAGCTGCCCCGGCGTGCAGGACGCGGTCACCGTGGCGATGGCGGCCCAGGGCTCGGTGGAACTGGTGGTCTTCTACACCGGCGAGGTCGTGCCGCCGGCTCAACTCGCCCGTGACCTGCGCAAGGTGCTACCGGTGGCGATCGTCCCCAAGCGCTATCAGCACCTGGCCGAGTTCCCGCTGAACTCGAACCGAAAGATCGACCGCAAGCAGCTCGCACTCCAGGCCGCGACGACATCCGATTGAGGCTCACGATGGAGAGGACGGACACACGCCGTGAGTGGTGACGCGATACCGCAGGCCGAGCCCGCCGTGCTGGTGCACGGGGTGCTCGACGAGGCGACGGCAGACTCCGCGCCCGGTGCCGTCGCGGTCAGCGACCGGGACGGGCGATGGACCTACCAGGAGCTCGGCGAGTACAGCCACGCGGTCGACGCGTGGCTGGAGTCGCGCGACGTGCGCCCCGGTGACCGGGTGCTGGTCCAACTGCCGAGCAACCGGGCGCTGGTGGCGCTGTTCTACGGCACGGCCCGGCGCGGTGCGGTGCTGGTGCCGCTGAACCCGGGCATGAAGGAGTACCACCTGCGTTCGGTGCTCGCCAACGCCGAACCCCGGCTGGTGATCGTCGCCGACACCGCGGTGGACCGGATCTCCGGGCTCTCGCCGGTCGAGGTGCTGGGCTTCGGCGAGGTCTGGCCCGAGGTGACGGCTCTGCACGGTGCCGGCGTGCGGGCCTCGGTCCAGGAGGTCGACGCCGACGAGGTCGCCGTCCTGGTCTACACCTCCGGTAGCACCGCCGCGCCCAAGGGCGTGATCTGCCCGCACCGCCAGATGGTCTTCGCCTCCAGGGCGATCAACCAGGAACTCGGCTATCGCCCCGACGACGTGGTGTTCTGCCGGTTCCCGATCTCCTGGGACTACGGGCTCTACAAGATCCTGATCGCCGCGCTCGGCCGCTCGGAACTGGTGCTGGCCGACACCGACTCGGACCTGGTGCTGCTCAAGCGGATCCGTGAGAGCGGCGCGACCGTGGTGCCGATCGTGCCCTCGCTGGCGGCGATGATCTGCTCCCTCGCCGAGCGCGACCCGGGCGGCGGGTTCAAGGTGCGGCTGTTCACCAACACCGGTGCCGCGCTGCCGAAGACCACGGTGGACGCGCTGCGCACGGCCTTCCCCGGCGCCGAGGTGGTCCGCCAGTTCGGCCAGACCGAGTGCAAGCGCATCTCGGTGCTGCCGCCCGAGTTCGAGGACGTCAAGCCCACCTCGGTGGGCCGTCCGCTGCCGGGCACCAGGGTGTTGATCCTCGACGAGGACGGCAATGAGGTGCCCACCGGCGCGGTCGGCGAGATCGTGGTCGAGGGCCCGCACGTGATGCCCGGCTACTGGCGGGCGCCCGAGCTCACCGCCAAGACCTTCCGCACCGACCCGGTCAGTGGGCAACGGCGCCTGCACACCGGTGACTTCGGCAGTGTGGACGAGGACGGGTTCCTCTACTACGAGGGCCGCCGGGACGACATGTTCAAGCGCAAGGGCGTGCGGATGAGCACGATCGAGATCGAGGCGGCCGCGATGGACATCCCCGGTGTCCAGGCCGCCGCGGCGCTGCCGCCGACCGAGGACCGTGACCTCGCGGTCTGCGTGGTGGGCGACCTGGCGCCGCACACGGTGCTGCGGGAGCTGTCGCTGCGCCTGGAACCGGCCAAGGTGCCGGGCCTGTGCCGGATGGTCGAGGAACTGCCGCTCACGCTGCACGGCAAGCACGATCGCAGGAAGCTCGCTCTACTCTTCGAAGGGGCCACCCCGTGACCGGCTACGCCGAGCTTGCCAAGCGCTTCGGTACTCCGTCGTACGTCTACGACCTGGACCGCGTCGCGGCCGCCCGACGCGACCTGTTCGCCGCGCTGCCCGAGGAGGTCGAGCTCTTCTACGCGGCGAAGGCGAACCCGCACCCCGAGCTGCTGCGCGAGATGCGTGCCGGCGAGGGCCGGCGCTGCCGGGCGGAGATCAGCTCCACCGGTGAGCTCGCCGCGGTGCTGAGTGCGGGCTTCCAGGGCAGCGAGATCCTCTACACCGGCCCCGGCAAGACCGAGGGGGAGCTGACCGAGGCGCTGAGTGCCGGGGTACGGCTCTTCTCGGTCGAGTCGCTGGGTGATCTGCGCAACATCGGCGCGGTCGCCACCCGGCTCGGCGTGGTCGCCACCTGCCTGCTGCGGGTCAACAGCGCCAGTGCCAGCGCCACGTCCAGCATCCGGATGACCGGGGTGCCCTCCCAGTTCGGCTTCGACAGCGAGACACTGCCCGAGCTGCGCGAGCAGCTCCTCGACGTGCCGGGTACGGACGTGGCGGGCGCGCACTTCTTCCCGCTCAGCAACGCCAAGGACGAGGCGAGCCTGATCGGGGAGTTCCAGCACACCATCGCGGTGGCCGCCCGGGTGCAGGACGAGCTCGGTACGCGCTTTCGCTTCGTCGACATCGGCGGCGGCTTCTCGGTGCCGTACGCGGTCCGCGGCGAGCGGCCGGTGTACGGCAACCTGCGTGAGGCGATGGCGATCTCGCTGGACGAGTGGTTCCCCGGCTGGCGCAGCGGCGAGGTGAGGATCGCGGTCGAGTCCGGGCGCTACCTGGTCGGCGACAGCGGCACCCTGATGGTCGGCGTGGTCAACCTCAAGGAGAGCCGCGGAAGGCGCTTCGTGATCCTGGACGGCGGGATCAACACCTTCGGCGGCATGTCCGGGCTGGGCCGGATCATGCCGGTCTCGGTGCGCCTGGACGACGAGGGGATCCCGCTCGAGCAGATCGCCAGCCTGGTCGGTCCGCTCTGCACTCCGGGCGATGTGCTCGGTCGCGACATCGAGCTGCCCGCGTTGGCGCCCGGGGACGTGGTGAGCATCCCCAACGCCGGCGCCTACGGCCCGACGGCCAGCCTGCTGATGTTCCTCGGGCGCCCGGCACCGACCGAGATCCTGGTCCGCGGCGAGGAGTTGGTCTCGGTGTCGCGGATCGAGCACATCCGCGTTTACGAACTCGGCCAGGACCTGTGATGTCGCTGCCCGCAGAGCAGAGAAAGGCCGTCGCCGCCGCGCGGGACCAGCCTGTCGCCGCCGCGCAGGACCTCCCCGCCGTGGTCAAGCGGGACGCGACGGTGATCGTCGCGGGCGGCACCTCCGACTCGCACACCTGGAACCTGGTCTTCCTGCAGCTGCTGTTGGAGGAGATGGGGTTCGACGTGGTGAACCTGGGCCCCTGCGTGCCCACCGACCTGCTGGTGAGCGAGAGCCTGGCCCGCCGTCCGGCGCTGCTGGTGGTCAGCAGCGTCAACGGGCACGGCTTCCAGGACGGCATCCGGATGATCAGCAAGGTGCGCGAGCGCGACGAGCTGAGCGCCGTCCCGGCGGTGATCGGCGGCAAGTTGGGCATCGCGGGCGCCCAGAGCGCCGAGCAGCTGGCCGAGTTGATCGCGGCCGGCTACGACGCGGTCTTCGACGACGGGGCGGAGGGGATCGCCTCCTTCCGGCGGCTGCTCGACTCGCTCCCGCAGCGGGTGTTGACGTGATCGGGGGCGAGGTCGGCGGGCTCGGCGGCTTGGGCGAGGTGGTCGGTTCCGGCAGGTGCGGCGAGGTCGCCGGGTTCGGCGGCTTCGGCGCGTTCGTCCGCCGGGCGCACCGGGCGGGCGAACTCGTGGTGCAGCCCCGGATGGGGATGAGCGACCCGGAGCTGATGCGGGCCGGACTGCTGGCCACCAAGGGTGCCGCCGGCCGTACGGTCGGCACCGTCACCCTGGACAGCTACACCCGGGTGAACGACCTGGAGTCCGCCGAACTCGCCCTGCTGGAAGGCGTGTCGCTCAACGGCTACCCGATCGTCAGCCATGATCTGGAGACCACCAGGAGGGTGCTGGACGGGATCCACGGCGCGGACTTCCCGGTGCAGGTCCGGCACGGCTCGGCCGCGCCGCTGGACATCTTCCGGGCGCTGATGACGGTGGGACTGGACGCCTCGGAAGGCGGTCCGGTCTCCTACTGCCTTCCGTACGGGCGCATCCCGCTGCGTGAGTCGGTGGAGAACTGGTCGCGCTCCTGCTCCCTCTTCAGTCGGCTGCGCGAACTCGGGCGGGATCCGCACCTGGAGACCTTCGGCGGCTGCATGCTCGGCCAACTCTGCCCGCCCAGCCAACTGGTGGCGATCAGCGCGCTCGAAGCGCTGTTCTTCTACCAGCACGGGCTGCGCTCGATCTCGGCCAGCTACGCCCAGCAGACGCACCAAGGCCAGGACATGGAGGCCGTGTTCGCGCTGCGCCGGCTCTGCGCCGAACTGCTGGCCGAGGCGGACTGGCATGTCGTCATCTACGCCTACATGGGCGTCTACCCCACCACGCCGCACGGGGCGCTGGCGCTGCTCGGCGACGCGGCCGAGCTGGCCGCCTCCACCGGCTCGGAGCGGCTGATCGTGAAGACCGTCGCCGAGTCCGTGCGGATCCCGACGGTGGCGGAGAACGTCAGCGCGCTGGAGCACGCGGCCGCGCGCGCGGCCCGCACCGAGCGGGTCGCCGATGACGGCGCCGACTCGCAGACCTACGCGGAGGCCGCGGCGCTGGTCTCCGCGGTGCTGAACCTGGACCCGGACGTCGGGCGGGCGATGCTGCTGGCGTTCCAGCGCGGGTACCTGGACATCCCCTACTGCCTGCACCCCGACAACCAGGGGCGCACCCGCAGCTACCTGGACGGGGAGGGGCGGCTGCGCTGGGCGAACATCGGCAGGCTGCCGCTGGCCGGGGTGGTGGAGGCCGGCGAGTCCCACACCGTCACCTCCGGCGAGCTGCTGGGGTCACTGTCCTACATCCGCTGGAAGTTCGACAACGAAGCGATTGCCGCCGGGCAGGGCCATGCGCTTTCCGGCGGTGCTGTCTGAGCCCAGCCAGGCGCTGGGAGTGGCGCGGCGTGACGGGGGCGATGCGCGGCTGGGCGCAGCCGTCCCCGCGTAACTGTTCGTTTGCTAAACGGTCTTGGCCGAATGTGGGAGATGCGCGGATGAATGAGTCCAGTTCCGATTCAGTACTGGCCCGGTTGCTGGCCGCTGCCGCGCCGTCGGAGCACCGGAGGTTGGTTCTCGACCTCGTGAGCAGCGCGGCGGTCGCGGCGCTGAAGGCCGCACGCCCGGAGGCGGCCGAGACCTTGGACACCGCGCGTGCCTTCACCGAGCTCGGCTTCGACTCGCTGGCCTCGGTCGACCTGCAGGCCCGCCTGGTCGCGGCCACCGGTCTCGACCTGCCGGTCACCGTGGTCTACGAGTGCCCGACCCCGGCCGCGCTGGTCGATCGGCTGCTCGCGGCGGCGCTCGGCGCCGTCACCCCCGAACCGGCCCCGACCGCCAACCTCGGTGCGGCGGACGAGCCGATCGCGATCGTGGGCATCGGCTGCCGGTTCGCGGGCGGGGTGGACTCCCCGGACGGGCTGTGGCAGCTGCTGCGCGACGGCGGCGAGGTGCTCTCCGACTTCCCCACCGACCGCGGCTGGGACCTGGACCGGCTGTTCGACGAGGACCCGGAGACCCCCGGCGGCAGCTACGTCCGCGCCGGCGGCTTCATCGACACCGCCACCGAGTTCGACGCCGACTTCTTCGGCATCAGCCCGCGCGAGGCGCTGGGCATGGACCCGCAGCAGCGGCTCGTCCTGGAGACCGCCTGGCAGGCCCTGGAGCACGCCGGGGTCGACCCGCTGGCGCTGCGCGGCACCGAGGCCGGCATGTTCTTCGGCGCCGAGGTGCAGGAGTACGGCCCGCGGCTGTACGAGGCCCCCGACGGCCTGGACGCCTACCTGCTGACTGGCAACGCCCCCAGCGTCATCTCCGGGCGGGTGGCCTACGTGCTCGGCGCGCTGGGCCCCGCCGTCACCGTGGACACCGCCTGCTCGGCCTCGCTGGTCGCGATCCACCTGGCCTGCCAGTCGCTGCGCGCGGGGGAGTCCTCGCTGGCGCTGGCCGGCGGCGTCGCCGTGATGGGCGGCCCGGGCGTCTTCACCGCCTTCAGCCGCCAGCGCGGCCTGGCCCCCGACGGCCGCTGCAAGGCCTTCGCCGCCGCCGCGGACGGCACCGGCTTCGCCGAGGGCGTCGGCGTCCTGGTGCTGGAGCGGCTTTCCGACGCCAAGCGCAACGGGCACCGGGTGCTGGCCGTGGTCCGCGGCTCCGCCGTCAACCAGGACGGCGCCTCCAACGGGCTCACCGCCCCCAGCGGCACCTCCCAGCAGCGGGTGATCCGCCAGGCCCTGGCCAATGCCGGCCTGCGCGCCGCCGAGGTGGACGCCGTCGACGCCCACGGCACCGGCACCACGCTCGGCGACCCGATCGAGGCCACCGCGCTGCTCGCCACCTACGGGCAGGACCGGCCCGAGGACGCGCCGCTGCTGCTCGGCTCGGCCAAGTCGAACCTGGGCCACACCCAGGGCGCCGCCGGCGTCGCCGGGGTGATCAAGATGGTGCTGAGCATGCGCCACGGCTACCTGCCGAAGAGCCTGCACATCGACGCCCCGAGCCCGCACGTCAACTGGTCGGCCGGCGCCGTCGAACTGCTCACCGAGGGCCGGCCGTGGCCCGAGACCGGCGCGCCGCGCCGAGCCGGCGTCTCCTCCTTCGGCGTCAGCGGCACCAACGCCCACGTCGTGCTGGAGCACGACGCCGAGGCCGAGCAGCCGCTCGCCGAGGAGCCCGCCACCGCCCCCGCCGACTCCGGGGTGCTGCCGTACGTGCTGTCGGCGCGCGGCGAGCAGGCCCTGCGCGAGCGCGCCGCGGACCTGCTGCCGTTGCTGGACGGCGACGAGGTCCGGCTCACCGACCTCGCCCACTCGCTGGCCACCACCCGGGCCGGCCTGGCGGACCGCGCCGCGATCGTCGCCGAGAGCCGCGAGGAGCTGCGCGCCGCCCTGGCCGCGATCGCCTCCGGCGAGGCCCCCACCGCCGTCGCCGGCCCCGGCAAGCTCGCCTTCCTGTTCACCGGGCAGGGCAGCCAGCGCCTCGCGATGGGCCGCGAACTGGCCGCCGAGTTCCCGGTGTTCGCCGTCGCCCTGGAGAAGGTCTGCGGCTACCTGGACCTCCAGCTGGACCTGCCGCTCACCGAGGTGCTGTTCGCGGCCGAGGGCTCGGCCGAGGCCGAACTGCTGCACCACACCGGGTACGCCCAGCCCGCCCTGTTCGCGATCGAGGTCGCGCTGTTCCGGCTGGCCGAGAGCTGGGGCCTGCGCCCCGACTACGTGGCCGGGCACTCCATCGGCGAGCTGGCCGCCGCGCACGTCGCCGGGGTGCTCACCCTGGAGGACGCCGCCATCCTGGTGGCCGCGCGCGGCCGACTGATGCAGGCCCTGCCGGCCGGCGGCGCGATGGTCGCGGTGCAGGCCACCGAGGCCGAGGTGGCGGCGCTGCTCACCGAGCGGGTCGGCCTCGCGGCGGTCAACGGCCCCCGCGCGGTGGTGCTCTCCGGCGACGAGCGGGAGGTGCTGCGGATCGCCGAGGAGCTGGCCGCGGCCGGGCACCGGACCAAGCGGCTACGGGTGAGCCACGCCTTCCACTCGCCGCTGATGGAGCCGATGCTCACCGAGTTCCGCCGGATCGCCAGGGTGCTGGAGTACACCGCGCCGAAGATCCCGATCGTCTCCACGGTCACCGGTGAGCTGTGCACCGAGGCGGTGGCGACGCCCGAGTACTGGGTCGAGCACGTGGCCGCCCAGGTGCGGTTCGCCGCCGCGATGGACTGGCTGGCGGCCGCCGGGGTCGACACCTTCCTGGAGATCGGCCCGGACGGCGTGCTCTGCGCCATGGGCCAGGAGTGCCTGGACGGCTCCCCGGCCGTCTTCGCCCCGCTGCTGCGCCGCGAGCACCCCGAGCCCCGGCAGGCCGTGCTGGCCCTGGCGGCGGCCTACACCACCGGTGTCCCGGTGGACTGGGCCCGCTTCCACGCCGGCCGCGACGGCCGTCGGATCGAGCTGCCGAACTACCCCTTCCAGCGCAAGCGGTTCTGGCTGGAGCCGGGCTCGGCCCACGCCGACCTCGCCGGCATCGGCCAACTGCCCGCCGGACACCCGCTGTTGAGCGCCGTGGTGGCCGTCGGTGCGGACGGCGTGGTGCTCACAGGCCACCTCTCGCTGCGCGCCCAGCCCTGGCTGGGCGACCACGTCATCGTCGGGCGGGTGCTCCTCCCCGGCACCGCCTTCGTCGAGCTGGCCGTGCGCGCGGGCGACCACGTGGGCGCCGGTGCGATCGAGGAACTCACCCTGGGCGCCCCGTTGGTGCTGCCGGCCGAGGGCGGCGCGGGCATCCAGGTCGCGGTGGGCGAGCCGGACGAGAGCGGGCGCCGACAGCTGACCATCCACTCCAGGGCGGACGGCGCGGACGCCGGGCAGTGGACCCAGCACGCCAGTGGTGTGCTGGCACCCGCCGCCGAGCCGCTGCCGCAGCCGCTGGACAGCTGGCCGCCGCAGGGCGCCGAGGCGATCGACCTCACGGGCGTCTACGAGGCCCTGGCGGCCCAGGGTTACGGCTACGGTCCGGCCTTCCAGGGTCTCAAGGCGGCCTGGCGGCACGGCGGCGAGGTCTTCGCCGAGGTCGAGCTGCCCACCGAACTGGTGGCCGAAGCCGCCGAGTTCGGCCTGCACCCGGCGCTGCTGGACGCCGCCCTGCACGCCGCCGACCTGGGCGCCGAGCCCCGCGCCGAGGTGCTGGTGCCGTTCGCCTGGACCGGGGTGTCGCTGCACGCCGCCGGCGCCGCCTCGGTGCGGGTGCGGATCTCCCACCCCGGCAAGGACACCCTGGCCCTGGAGTTCGCCGACGCCACCGGCGCACCGCTGGCCACCGTCCGGGGCCTGGTCTCCCGCCCGGTCTCGGACGACGAAGTCCTCTACGCCGTACGGCAGTCTCCGCTGGCCGTGCCGGCCGAGCCGCGGCCGCTGCGGACCGCGATGCTGGACGGCGAGCTCGCCGACCTGACCGCGCTGGCCGACCTGACCACCTCGGCCGACCCGCTGCCGCACGCCGTCGTGCTGCCCGCGGTGGCCGGCGCCGAGGAGCTGCCGCTCGCGGCCCGGGGCGCCACCGCCCGGGTGCTGCGGGTGCTCCAGGCCTGGCTGGCCGACGACCGCTTCGCCGACTCCACGCTGGTGGTGGTCACTTCGCCGGCGCTCGCCCAGGCACCCGTCCGCGGCCTGGTCCGCTCGGCGCAGGCGGAGAACCCCGGCCGGTTCGTCCTGATCGAGCACCCCGACCTGCCCACCGAGGCCGAGCTGTCCGCCGCGCTCGCCACCGGAGAGCCCGAACTGTCGCTGCTGAGCGGCGAGTTCACAGCCCCGCGGCTGGCCGCCCTGCCCTCGGCGGCGAACCCGAAGCCCCAGTGGGGGAGCGTCCTGATCACCGGCGGCACCGGCGGCCTGGGCGGACTGCTGGCCCGGCACCTGGTCACCGAGCACGGTGTGCGCAGCCTGGTGCTGGCCGGGCGCCGCGGCTCGGCGCCCGAACTCGAGGCCGAACTGAACGAGTTGGGTGCCGAGGTGGCCGTGGTCGCCTGCGACGTGGGCGACCGCGCCTCGGTGGCCGCGCTGCTGGCGGCCCACCCGGTCGACTCGGTGATCCACGCCGCCGGCACGGTGCGCGACGGAGTGATCGGCTCGCTCACCGAGGAGACGCTGGAGGAGGTGTTCCGGGCCAAGGTGGACGGCGCCTGCCACCTGCACGAGCTCACCGCCGAGCTGGACCTCAAGGCCTTCGTGCTCTTCTCCTCGCTCGCCGCCGTCCTCGACGGCGCCGGACAGGCCAACTACGCGGCGGCCAACGCCTTCCTGGACGCCCTGGCCGAACACCGCGCCGAGCTGGGCCTGCCCGCCACCGCCCTCGCCTGGGGCCTGTGGACCGGCGAGGCCGGCATGGGTGCCGCGCTCGACGAGGCGACGCTGGCCCGGATCGCCCGCTACGGACTGCCCGGACTGGACGCGGCGCACTCGCTGCGGCTCTTCGACGCCGCCGTGCGCACCGGCGCCGCCCGGGTCGTCCCGATCGAGGTGGACACCGCCGCCGTGCGCCGACGTACGGACGGCATCCCCGCGCTGCTCAGCGGCCTGGTGCGGCCGGTCAACCGCCGGGCGTCGGCCGCCCGCGGCACCCGCGCCCAGGACGGCGGCAACGCGCTCGGCGCGCTGCCCGTCGCCGAGCGGGACCGGACCCTGCTGGAGCTGGTCCGCACCGAGGTGGCGGCCGTGCTGCGGCACGAGAGCGCGGCGGCGATCAGCCCGACCCGGGCGTTCACCGAGATCGGCTTCGACTCGCTGGCCGCCGTGGAACTGCGCAACCGCCTCAACTCGGCGACCGGGCTGCGGCTTCCGGCCACGCTGGTCTTCGACTACCCGGCGCCGAAGGTGCTGGCCGAGTACATCCGCGACACCCTGTTCGGCAGCGAGCCCGGGGCCCCGGCCGCGCCGGTGGCGGCGGCCGCAGGCCTGGCCGTGGGGGCGCCTCCCAGCCGCCGGGCTGGGGGAGACCCGATCGTGATCGTCGGGATGAGCTGCCGCTACCCCGGCGGCGTGGAGTCCCCCGAGGACCTGTGGCACCTGGTCGCCGACGGCGTCGACACCATCGCGGACTTCCCGGCCGACCGCGGCTGGGACACCGAGGGGATCTACGACCCGGAGCCGGGCACGCCCGGCAAGACCTACTCCCGCGAGGGCGGATTCCTCTACCGGGCCGCGGAGTTCGACGCCGACTTCTTCGGCATCAGCCCGCGCGAGGCGGTCGCGATGGACCCGCAGCAGCGCCTGCTGCTGGAGGTCTCCTGGGAGGCGTTCGAGCGCGCCGGCATCGATCCGGCGACGGTCCGCGGCACCGCCACCGGCGTGTTCGCCGGCGTGATGTACCACGACTACGGCAGCTGGCTCACCGACGCCCCCGAGGAGGTGGCCGCCTACTTCGGCAACGGCACCCTCGGCAGCGTGCTCTCCGGACGCGTCTCCTACGCGCTCGGCCTCGAAGGGCCGGCCGTCACCGTCGACACCGCCTGCTCCTCCTCGCTGGTCACCCTGCACCTGGCCGCGCAGGCGCTGCGCGGCGGCGAGTGCACGCTCGCCCTGGCCGGCGGTGTCACCGTGATGTCCACCCCCGACACCTTCATCGACTTCAGCCGTCAGCGCGGCCAGGCCGCCGACGGGCGCTGCAAGTCCTTCGCGGCCGCGGCGGACGGCACCGGCTGGGGCGAGGGCGTCGGCATGCTGGTGCTGGAGCGGCTCTCCGACGCCGAGCGCAACGGGCACCGGGTGCTCGCCGTGCTGCGGGGCAGCGCGATCAACCAGGACGGCGCCTCCAACGGCCTGACCGCCCCCAACGGGCCGTCCCAGCAGCGGGTGATCCGTCAGGCGCTGGCCAGCGCCGGGCTGTCGGCCGCCGAGGTCGACGTGGTGGAGGCGCACGGCACCGGCACCACGCTGGGCGACCCGATCGAGGCCCAGGCGCTGCTGGCCACCTACGGCCAGGAGCACACCGAGGAGCGCCCGCTCTGGCTCGGCTCGATCAAGTCGAACATCGGCCACACCCAGGCCGCCGCGGGCGTCGCGGGCGTGATCAAGATGGTCGAGGCGATGCGCCACGGCGTGCTGCCCAAGACCCTGCACGTGGACGCCCCCTCGGACCAGGTGGACTGGACGGCGGGCGCCGTCGAACTGCTCACCGAAGCCCGGGACTGGCCCGAGACCGGCGCGCCGCGCCGCGCCGCCGTCTCCTCCTTCGGCATCAGCGGCACCAACGCCCATGTGATCCTCGAAGCGGCGCCGTTCACCGAGGACGCCCCGGCCACCGGAACCCCGCCCACCCTGGTGGCGCTGCCGGTCTCCGGCCGCAGCCCCGAGGCGCTGGCCGCCCAGGCCGAGAAGCTGGCCGCCACTGGCGACGCGGACCTCGCCGACCTGGGCCTCGCGCTGGCCACCACCCGCAGCGCCCACCCGTACCGCGCCGTGGTGCTGGCCGCCGAGCGCGCCGAACTCGGCGCCGCCCTGGCCGCGTTGAGCGCGGGTACGGAGGCGCCCGGGCTGGTCACCGGCACCGTCGACGAGGGCGGCCTGGCCTTCCTCTTCTCCGGCCAGGGCTCGCAGCGCCCCGGCATGGGACGCGAGTGGTACGAGGCGTTCCCGGTCTTCGCCGAGCACTTCGACCTCGTCGCCGCCCACCTGGACGGCGCCCTGGAGCGCCCGCTGGCCGAGGTGGTCTTCGGCGACGACGCCGAACTCCTGGGCCGGACGGCCTGCACCCAGGCCGCGCTGTTCGCCACCGAGGTGGCGCTGTTCCGGCTGCTGGAGTCCCTCGGCCTGCGCCCGGACTTCCTGGCCGGCCACTCGATCGGCGAGCTGGCCGCCGCCCACGTCAGCGGCGTCTGGTCGCTGGCGGACGCGGCCAAGGCCGTCGCCGCCCGGGGCCGGCTGATGCAGGCGCTGCCCGAGGGCGGCGCGATGGTCGCGGTGCGGGCGAGCGAGGCCGAGGTGCTTCCGCTGCTGGACGAGCGGGTCGGCATCGCGGCGGTCAACGGGCCGCGCTCGGTGGTGCTCTCCGGCGACACCGAGGCGGTGCAGGAGGTGGCGGCCCACTTCGGGCGCGCCAAGCGGCTGACCGTCTCGCACGCCTTCCACTCGCCCCGGATGGACGGCATGCTGGCCGAGTTCGGCGCCGTGCTGGCCGAACTCGACTACGCCGAGCCGAACATCCCGATCGTCTCCACCCTGACCGGCAAGGCGGCGAGCGCGGCCGAGCTGGGCGCCCCCGAGTACTGGGTCCGGCACGTCCGGGAGAGCGTGCGCTTCGCCGACGCCGTCGACACGCTCGCCGGCCAGGGCGTCACCACCTTCCTGGAGCTCGGCCCCGACGCGGTGCTGACCGCCCTGGGCCCGGACTGCCTGGCCGACGACGCCCGGGCGCTCTTCACCTCCGTCGCCCGCAAGGGCAAGCCCGAGGTCGCCGAACTGCTCGGCGCCCTCGCGCAGGCCCACACCCACGGCGCCGCCCTGGACTGGCCCGCGCTCTACGGCGACTACACCCCCCGGGCCGTCGAGCTGCCGACCTACGCCTTCCGGCACCGGCGGTTCTGGCTGGACGTCCCGGCCGCCAAGGGCGACGCGGGCAGCCTGGGCCAGGCGCCGGTGGACCACCCGCTGGTCGGCGCCGGGATCCGGCTGGCCGCCTCCGACGAGGTGCTGCTGACCGGCCGGGTGTCCCGCGCCACCCACCCGATGCTGGCCGAGCACGCCGTCCTCGGCACCGTCCTGCTGCCGGGAACGGCGCTGGTCGACCTGGCGATCCGGGCCGGCGACCTGCTCGGCCTGCCGGTCCTGGAGGAACTGACGCTCCAGGCGCCGCTGCTGCTGCCCGAGTCGGGAGCCGTCCAGCTCCAGGTCGTCGCCGCGCGCGGCGGGGCCGTGCGGATCTTCTCCCGCCCGGCGGGCGACGAGGAGGCCGACTGGACCACCAACGCCACCGGCCTGCTCGCCGAGCGCGCCGCCGACCGCCCCGAGCCGACCACCCAGTGGCCGCCGGCCGGCGCGACCGAGGTCGACGTCACCGGCCTCTACGAGAAGATGCGCACCGAGGGCTACGAGTACGGCCCGGTCTTCCAGGGCGTCAAGGCCGCCTGGCGGCGCGGCGAGGAGGTCTTCACCGAGCTCGAACTCCCCGCCACCGAACGGCCCGACGCCGCCCGCTTCGGTCTGCACCCCGCGCTGCTGGACGCCGCCCTGCACGCCACCGCACTGCTGGACGAGGAGCGTGAGGAGGCACCGGCGGATGGCAAGGTGCTGCTCCCGTTCGCCTGGAACGGGGTCGAACTGCACACCGGCGGCGCCTCGGCGGCCCGGGTGCGGCTGACCCGCCAGGACGGCGGCGGCATCCGGATCGAGCTGGCCGACGGCGCCGGGACCCCTCTCGCCTCGGTCTCCTCCTTCGTGACCCGGCCGGTGGCGGCCGGCCAACTCGGCCCCCAGCAGGACTCGCTGTTCACTGTGGAGCTGACGCCACGCCCTGAGCTGACCGCCCAGGGCGTGGGCAACCGGCGGTTCGCGGTGCTCGGCACCGGCGACCTCGGCCTCGACGTGCCCGTCCACCCCGACCTGGCCGCGCTCGGCGACGCCGTCCCCGACGTGCTGCTGCTCCCGGTGCCGACGCCGACGGGCCGGCCCGTCCCGGAGGCCGTACGCGCCGCGCTGCGCGCCGCGCTCGGGCCCGTCCAGGAATGGCTGCGCGAGGACCGGTACGCCAAGGCGACGCTGGTGGTGCTGACCGCCCAGGGCCTGGCGGACGCCGCCGTGCGCGGCCTGGTCCGCGCCTCGCAGGCGGAGGACCCGGGCCGGATCGTCCTGGTGGACTCCGCCGAGGCGCCCACCCTGCCGCTGCTGGCCGCCGCCCTCGACTCGGGCGAGCCCGAACTGCTGCTGCGCGAGGGCGCGATCCTGGTGCCGCGCCTGGCCAGGGTCCAGCTGCCGCAGGCCGATCAGGACGGCCCCGACTGGGGCACCGTGCTGATCACCGGCGGCACCGGCGGTCTGGGCGCGCTGGTGGCCAGGCACCTGGTGCGGCAGCACGCGGTCACCAGCCTGGTGCTGGCCGGACGCCGGGGCCCGGAGGCGCCCGAGGCGCGGGAGCTGCAGGCTGAGCTGACCGAACTGGGCGCCCGGGTGGCGGTGGTGGCCTGCGACGTCGCCGACCGGGCGGCGCTGGCCGCGCTGCTCGCCGAGCACCCGGTGCGAAGCGTCGTGCACACCGCCGGTGTCCTGGACGACGCCCTGATCGGCTCGCTGACCCCCGAGCGGATCGACCCGGTGCTGCGGCCCAAGGTCGACGGTGCCTGGCATCTGCACGAGTTGACCCTGGAGCGGGAGATCAGCAGGTTCGTCCTGTTCTCCTCGGCGGCCGGCACTCTGGACGCCACCGGGCAGGGCAACTACGCGGCCGCCAACGTCTTCCTGGACGCGCTGGCCGAGCACCGGGTCGCGGCCGGCCTGCCGGCCACCGCGCTGGCCTGGGGCCTGTGGGCGGGAGCCGGCGGGATGGGCGGCCAGCTCGCCGAGGCCGACCTGGAGCGGATCGAGCGCTCCGGCATCGGCGCGCTGGACCCGGCCGAGGGGCTGGCCCTGTTCGACGCGGCCCTGCGCGCAGAGCGTGCCACCGTGGTGCCGGCGCGTCTGGATCTGGCGGCGCTGCGCGAGCGCAGCAAGTCCCTCCCCGCCGTGCTGCGCGCTCTGGTGCGGCCCACCGTCCGCCGGGACGCGGCCACCGGCGCCGGCGGCTCCAGCGGTGCGGCCTCGCTGGCCCAGCGCCTGAGCACGCTGCCGGCCGCCGACCACGAGCACGCGGTGCTGGAGGCGGTCCGCTCGCAGGTGGCCGCCGTGCTCGGGCACGACGGCCCGGCAGCCGTCCAACCCAGGCGCGCCTTCACCGAGCTGGGCTTCGACTCGCTCGCCGCGGTGGAGCTGCGCAACAAGTTGAAGGTGGTCAGCGGGCTGCGCCTGCCGTCCTCGATGATCTTCGACTACATCACCCCGGCGGCGCTCGCCGCGTACCTGCTGGACAGGTTGCGCCCGGAGCGGACCGAGCCGGCGGGCGAGGAGCCCGACGACGCCCGGGTGGCCGAGTTGCTGGCCGGCATCCCGGTGGCCAGGCTCCGCGAGTCGGGCCTGCTGGAACGGCTGCTGAAGCTCTCCGAGACCGCCGCCGACTCGAAGCCGGCCGCGCCCGGCGCACCGGCCGAGTCCGGGGCCGACCGGACCTCGGCCATCAAGAACATGGACATCTCCGATCTCATCCGCACTGCGCTCGACCGTAGCGACGCCAAGTAATCAGGGAGCGACACCGACCGTGGATACATCTGTCGAGCAGATAGTCGAGGCGCTGCGCGAGTCGTTGCTGGAGAACGAACGACTGCGCCAGCAGAACACGCGGATCGAGGCCGCGGCGCAGGAGCCGATCGCGATCGTGGCGATGAGCTGCCGCTACCCCGGCGGCGTCAGCTCGCCCGAGCAGTTGTGGCAGCTGGTCGACCAGGGCGTGGACGCGGTGGGGGACTTCCCCGCCGACCGCGACTGGGACGTCGAGGGGCTCTACGACCCGGACCCGGACGCGCCGGGCAAGACCCACGTCCGTGAGGGCGGCTTCCTCTACGACGCACCGCGCTTCGACGCCGCGTTCTTCGGCATCTCGCCGCGCGAGGCGATCGCGATGGACCCGCAGCAGCGCCTGCTCCTCGAGGTCTCCTGGGAGGCTTTCGAGCGGGCCAACATCGACCCGCACACCCTGCGCGGCAGCCGGACCGGCATCTTCGCCGGGGTGATGTACCACGACTACGGCAGTTGGCTGGCCGAGGTGCCCGAGGGCGTCGAGGGCTATCTCGGCAACGGCAACCTGGGCAGTGTCGCCTCGGGCCGGGTCTCCTACACGCTGGGCCTGGAGGGGCCCGCCGTCACCGTGGACACCGCCTGCTCCTCCTCGCTGGTCGCGCTGCACCTGGCGGTCCAGGCGCTGCGCACCGGTGAGTGCGCCTACGCGCTGGCCGGCGGTGTCACCGTGATGTCCACCCCGGACACCTTCGTGGACTTCAGCCGCCAGCGCGGGCTCTCGCTGGACGGCCGGTGCAAGTCCTTCGCCGCCTCGGCGGACGGCACCGGCTGGGGCGAGGGCGTCGGCATGGTGCTGTTGGAGCGCCTGTCGGACGCCGAGCGCAACGGGCACCGGGTGCTGGCCGTGGTCCGCGGCAGCGCGATCAACCAGGACGGCGCCTCCAACGGCCTGACCGCCCCCAACGGGCCGTCCCAGCAGCGGGTGATCCGCCAGGCGTTGGCCAACGCCAGGCTCAGCGCCGATCAGGTGCACCTGGTGGAGGCGCACGGCACCGGCACCCCGCTGGGCGACCCGATCGAGGCGCAGGCGCTGCTCGCGACCTACGGGCAGGAGCGCGCCGACGGGGAGCCGCTCTGGCTCGGCTCGATCAAGTCGAACATCGGCCACACCCAGGCGGCCGCGGGCGTCGCCGGGGTGATCAAGCTGGTGATGGCGATGCGCCACGGCCGGATGCCGAAGACGCTGCACGTCAACGAGCCCACCCCGCAGGTGGACTGGACCGAGGGCGCGGTCGAACTGCTCACCGAGGCCAGGGACTGGCCCGAGCGCGGCGAGGCCCGGCGGGCCGCGGTCTCCTCCTTCGGCATCAGCGGTACCAACGCCCACGTGATCCTGGAGAGCGTGCCCGAGCCCGAAGTGCCGCAGCGCGCCACCGAACTGACCGGACCGCTGCCGCTGGTGCTCTCCGGGAAGGGTGAGCAGGGCCTGGCCGCCCAGGCGCAGCGGCTGCTCGACCACCTGGACAGCGCCCCGCTGCCCGACCTCGCCTGGACCCTGGCCACCTCCCGGGCCGCCCTCGGCGACCGTGCGGTGGTGATCGGCGCGGACCGCTCCGCGCTGGCCGCCGGGCTGAGGGAGCTCGCCGCCGGCCGCGCCGCGGCGGGCGTGGTGCAGGGCGGGCGCCAGAGCGAGTCCCGGATCGCCTTCGTCTTCCCCGGACAGGGCTCGCAGTGGATCGGCATGGCGGCCGAACTGCTGGACACGGCACCGGTGTTCGCCGCCAGGATGACCGAGTGCGCCCAGGCGCTGGCCCCGCACGTGGACTGGGACCTGCTGGAGGTCATCCGCGGCGCGGGCTCGCTGGAGCGGGTGGACGTGGTGCAGCCCGTGCTCTGGGCGGTCATGGTGTCGCTGGCCGAGCTGTGGAGCTCCTACGGGGTGCGCCCGGCCGCCGTGATCGGGCACTCGCAGGGCGAGATCGCGGCCGCCTGCGTGGCCGGGGCGCTCTCGCTGGCCGACGGCGCCAAGGTGGTGACCCTGCGCAGCCTGGCCATCGCGGACGCCCTGTCCGCGCGCGGCGGCATGATGTCGGTGGCGCTGTCGGCGGAGCAGGTCCGTGAGCGGCTCGCCGAGTACGAAGGGCGGCTCTCGGTGGCCGCCGTCAACGGCGCGGCCTCGGTGGTGGTCTCCGGCGACGCCGACGCCTTGGACCAGCTGCACGCCGGGCTGCGCGCGGAGGGCGCGCGGGCCAAGCGGCTGCCGGTGGACTACGCCTCGCACTCGGCCCAGGTCGAGTCGATCCGCGAGCGGCTGCTGAAGGAGCTTTCCGGGCTGAGCCCGCGCTCCGCCGAGGTGCCGTTCTACTCCACGGTGACCGGCGAACTGTTCGACACCGCGGGCCTGGACGCCGACTACTGGTACACCAACCTGCGCCAGAGCGTGCTCTTCGAGGGCACCACCCGGCTGCTGCTCGACAGTGGCTACGGCGTCTTCGTCGAGTGCAGCCCGCACCCGGTGCTGCTGCACAGCGTGGAGGAGACGGCGGAGGCGCTGAACGCCGAGGTCGTCGGGATCGGCTCGCTGCGCCGCGACGAGGGCGGCCCGGAGCGCTTCCTGACCTCGCTGGCCCAGGCGCACGTGCACGGCGTCGTCCTTGACTGGGCGGCGGTCTTCGCCGGGACGCCCGTGCGCAAGGTGGATCTGCCCACCTACGCCTTCCAGCGCGAGCGGTTCTGGCTCGGCAGCTCCCGGGCGGTGGGCGATGTGACCGCGGCCGGTCTGGTCGCCGCCGGACACCCGTTGCTCGGCGCCTCGGTCGCGGTCGCCGACGGCGGCGGCATGCTCTTCACCGGCCGGCTCGCCACCGCCACCGCGCCCTGGCTGGCCGACCACGCGGTGGGCGGCACGGTCCTGCTGCCGGGTACCGCGTTCGTGGAGTTGGCCGTCAAGGCCGGCGACGAGGTCGGCTGCGGCCGGGTGGCGGAACTGACCATGGAGGTGCCGCTGCTGCTGCCCGAGCGGGGCGCGGTCCAACTTCAGCTCCACCTCGGCGAGTCGGACGACTCGGGCCGACGCCCGCTGACCGTGCACTCGCGCCCCGAGGGCGGCGAGGGCGAGTGGACCAGGCACGCCAGTGGCCTGCTGGAGCCGGACACCGCCGAGGCCGGCTTCGACTTGGCCGCCTGGCCCCCGGCCGGTGCGCAGCCGGTCCCGGTGGACGGCGTGTACGAGGGTCTGGCCGAGCAGGGCTACCACTACGGCCCCGCCTTCCAGGGGCTCAAGGCGGCCTGGCGGCGTGGCGAGGAGGTCTTCGCCGAGGTCGAACTCCCGGTGGAGGAGCAGGGGTTCGCCCTGCACCCGGCGCTCTTCGACGCGGCCCTGCACGCCGCGGGCCTCGGCGGTAGCCAGGAATCGGACCAGGCCAGGCTGCCCTTCGTCTGGAACGGCGTCTCGCTGTACGCCTCGGGAGCCAAGGCACTGCGCCTGCGGATCACCGGCACCGACGCATTGACCGTCCAGCTCGCCGACACCACCGGCTCCCCGGTGGCCTCGGTGGAGGCGCTGACCACCCGCGCGGCCGACCCCGCCGCGCTCGGGGCGGCCACCCGTTCCGATGCCCTGTTCCGGCTCGACTGGCCGGTCCTCACGGTGGAGGGACCCGCACCCGAGCACGCGGTGCTCGGCGAGGGCGGCCTGGCGGAGCTGGCGACCGTACCGGAGTTCGTGGTCCTGCCGGTGCGGCAGGGCGAGGATCCCGTCACCGGCACCAGGGCCGTCTCCGTCCAGGTGCTGGAGACCCTGCGGCAGTGGCTGGACAGCGAGAAGGTCGCCGCCTCCCGCCTGGTGGTGCTCACCAGGGGAGCGGTGGCGGTGGGCGCCGAGGGCGTCCAGGACCTCGCCGCGGCCGCCGTCTGGGGCCTGACCCGCGCCGCCCAGGGCGAGAACCCCGAGCAGTTCGTCCTGGTGGACGCCGACCAGGACACCACCGTCGAGCAGGCCCTGGCGGCGGCCGCCGCCTCGGGCGAGCCCCAACTCGCCGTGCGCGACGGCAAGGTGCACGTGCCCCGGCTGACCAGGAGCGCACCGGAGGGCACCGTCAGCCCCCTCGACGCCGAGGGCACCGTGCTGATCACCGGCGGCACCGGCGTGCTCGGCGCGCTGGTGGCCCGGCACCTGGTGGCCGAGCACGGTGTGCGCCACCTGCTGCTGGCCGGGCGCAGCGGCGTCGCCCAGGACGACTTCGCCGACCTGGACGCGGAGATCACCGTGGCCAAGTGCGACGCGGCCGACCGCGAGCAGCTCGCCGACCTGCTCGCCACCGTCCCCGCCGACCGCCCGCTGACCGCCGTGCTGCACCTGGCCGGCGCGCTGGACGACGGCTTGGTCACCGCGCTCACCGCTGAGCGGCTGGACGCGGTGCTGCGCCCCAAGGTGGACGCGGCCTGGCACCTGCACGAGCTCACCGCCGGTCTCGACCTCAAGGCGTTCGTGCTCTTCTCCTCGGCCGCCGGCACCGTGGACGGTGCGGGCCAGTCCGGCTACGCGGCGGCCAACGCCTTCCTCGACGGCCTGGCCCAGCACCGCCGGGCGCTCGGCCTGCCCGGCCTGTCGCTGGCCTGGGGCTTCTGGGAGCAGCGCACCGGGATGACCGCCCACCTGAGCGAGGCGGACGTGGTGCGGATGGCCAGGTCCGGGGTGCGTCCGATCGCCACCGCCGAGGGCCTGGCGCTCTTCGACCTCGCGTTGGCCGGGGACCGGGCGCTGCTGGTGCCGATCGGCCTGGACCTGCCCGCGCTGCGTTCGGCGGGCACGCTCTCCCCGGTGCTGCGCGGCCTGCTCCGTCCGGCCGCCCGGCGCACGGCGGCAGCGGCACCCGCGGCACCGGGCAGCGCGCTGGACAGGCTGGCCGCCCTCGGACGGGCCGAGCGCGACACGGCCCTCTTCGAGCTGGTCCGCACCCATGTCGCCGCCGTGCTCGGCCACGACCCGGACATGGTGCTCGACCCGCGACGGGCCTTCAGGGACTGGGGCTTCGACTCGCTGACCGCGGTGGAACTGCGCAACCGGCTGGGCCTGGCGGTCGGGCTGCGGCTGCCGGCCACCCTGGTCTTCGACTACCCGGACCCCACCGCCCTGGTCGGCCACCTCAGGACCGAACTCTTCGGCTCCGCCGAGCCGGTCCCCGAACCCGCCGCCGGCGCGCGGCAGGCCGGCGACGAGCCGATCGCGATCGTGGCGATGGCCTGCCGCTTCCCCGGTGGTGTCGGCACCCCCGAGGAGTTGTGGCAGCTGCTGGCGGAGGGCGGTGACGGCATCTCGCAGTTCCCGGCCGACCGTGGCTGGGACATCGAGGGACTCTACGACCCGGAGCCGGGCAAGGCCGGTCGGACGTACTCCCGCGAGGGCGGATTCCTGCACGACGCCGCCGACTTCGAGCCGGACTTCTTCGGCATCTCGCCGCGCGAGGCGATCGCGATGGACCCGCAGCAGCGCCTGCTCCTGGAGACCTCCTGGGAGGCGCTGGAGCGCGCCGGCATCGACCCGTACTCGGTGCGGGGCAGCGCCACCGGCGTGTTCGCCGGGGTGATGTACCACGACTACGGCAGCAGGCTCAGCAACGCGCCGGAGGACGTGCGGGACTACCTGGGCAACGGCAGCCTCGGCAGCGTGGCCTCGGGCCGGGTCGCCTACACCCTCGGCCTGGAGGGGCCCACCCTCTCGGTGGACACCGCCTGCTCCTCCTCGCTGGTGGCGCTGCACCTGGCGGCGCAGGCGCTGCGCGGCGGCGAGTGCACGCTCGCCCTGGCCGGCGGCGTCTCGGTGATGTCCACCGTGGACACGTTCGTGGACTTCAGCAGGCAGCGCAATCTCGCCGCCGACGGCCGGGCGAAGTCCTTCGCCGACGGCGCGGACGGCACCACGCTCTCCGAGGGCGCCGGGATGCTGCTGCTGGAGCGCCTCTCGGACGCCCGGCGCAACGGGCACCAGGTGCTGGCCGTCATCCGTGGCTCCGCCGTCAACCAGGACGGTGCCTCCAACGGGCTGACCGCGCCCAACGGGCCGTCCCAGCAGCGGGTGATCCGTCAGGCGCTGGCGAGCGCGGGGCTCTCGGCGAGCGATGTCGACGTGGTCGAGGCGCACGGCACCGGTACCACGTTGGGTGACCCGATCGAGGCGCAGGCGCTGCTGGCCACCTACGGCCAGGGCCGGTCGGCGGACCGGCCGTTGTGGCTGGGGTCGATCAAGTCGAACATCGGTCACACCCAGGCGGCCGCCGGTGTGGCCGGGGTGATCAAGATGGTGCAGGCGATGCGCCACGGCGTGCTGCCCAAGACCCTGCACGTGGACGGGCCCTCCAGCAAGGTGGCCTGGTCGGCGGGCGAGGTCCGGTTGCTGACCGAGGCCCGGGCCTGGCCCGAGGTCGAGCGGCCGCGCCGGGCCGGGATCTCCTCCTTCGGGATCAGCGGCACCAACGCCCACACCATCATCGAGGCCGTCACCGAGCAGGTCGCCGAGCCGGCGGGCACCGAGGCCCCGCTGCTGCCCGTCCTGCTCTCCGGGGCCACCCCGGAGGCGCTCTCGGCCCAGGCGGCGAAGCTGACCGCCCTGGTGGAAGCGCCGATCGCCGACCTCGCCTTCTCGCTGGCCACCGGCCGCTCCGAGCTCGGCCACCGGGCCGCGCTGATCGCCCGCGACCGGGACGAACTAGCCGCAGGCCTGGCCGCGTTGACGGCCGACGAGGCGGCGCCCGGCGTGCTGCGCGGCAAGCCGGTGGCCGGCAAGCTCGCCTTCCTGTTCACCGGGCAGGGCGCGCAACGCCCGGGCATGGGCCGGGAGTTGTACCAGAGCCAGCCGGTCTTCCGACGCGCGTTGGACGAGGTCTGCGGCCAGCTGGACACGCACCTCGACCGGCCGCTGCGGGAGCTGATCTTCGATCAGGACGCCGAGCTGCTCGACCAGACCCGCTACACCCAGAGCGCCCTGTTCGCCCTGGAGGTCGCGCTCTTCCGGTTGCTGGAGTCCTGGGGCATCAGGCCGGACTTCCTGGCCGGGCACTCCATCGGCGAGCTGACTGCCGCCCACGTCGCGGGCGTGCTGAACCTTCAGGACGCCGCCCGCCTGGTCGTGGCCCGGGGCCGCCTGATGCAGGCGCTGCCCGCCGGTGGTGCGATGCTGGCCGTCGACGCCACCGAGGAGGAGGTGCTGCCGCACCTCGGGGAGGCCGTGAGCATCGCCGCCGTCAACGGGCCGAACGCCGTCGTGGTGTCCGGTGCGGAGGAGGCGGTGGCCGCCCTCGAGGCCGCCTTCACCCACCGCAGGACCAAGCGCCTGCGGGTCAGCCACGCGTTCCACTCGCCGCTGATGGACCCGATGCTGGCGGAGTTCACCGAGGTCGCGCGCACCCTTGAGTTCGCCCCGCCGACCGTGCCGATCGTCTCCAACCTGACCGGCGAGCGGGCCACCACCGAAGAGCTGACCTCACCCGAGTACTGGGTGCGACACGTGCGCGAGGCCGTCCGCTTCGCCGACGGGATCCGCACCCTGGAGGCCGAGCAGGTCCGCACCTTCCTGGAGCTGGGCCCCGACGCGGTGCTCTCCACCATGGGCACGCACTGCCTGGCCGACCCCGAGCGCTCGGCGCTGATCTCCGTGCTGCGCCGGGACAAGGAGGAACCCCTGGCCCTGGCCACCGCGTTGGGCGCGCTGCAGGTACGCGGCGTCCCGATCGACTGGGAGCGGCTCTACGGCGGTACGGCGGTGCGCCGGATCGACCTGCCGACGTACGCCTTCCAGCGCCGGCGGCTCTGGCTGGAGGACGGACCGTCAGGGCCGGGCGAGGCCGCCGGCTTCGGCCAGGCGGCGGCCGGGCACCCGCTGCTCGGTGCCGAGCTCAGGCTGGCGGAGAGCGACACCATCGTACTGACCGGACGCCTCTCGCTGAGCACCCACCCGTGGCTGGCCGAGCACGCCGTCGCCGGCGTGGTGCTGCTGCCCGGCAGTGCCTTCGTGGAACTGGCGGTCCAGGCGGGCGACCGGGTGGGCAAAACCCTGGTCGAGGAGTTGACCATCGAACGACCGCTGGTGCTGCCCGCGCAGGGCGGGATCCAGCTCCAGGTGGTCACCGGCGCCGACGACGGCTCCGGGCGCCGCCCGGTCACCGTGCACGCCCGCACCGAGGAGAGCGGCGCCGCATGGACCAGGCACGCCACCGGCGTCCTGGCCCCGCTGAGCGCGCCGGAACCCGCCGCGCTTCAGGTCTGGCCGCCGGCCGGTGCCGTGCCCGTCGACCTCGACGGCAGCTACGACCGCCTCGCCGACCAGGGTTACGGCTACGGCCCGCTGTTCCGCTGCCTGCGGGCCGCCTGGCGGCTGGGCGAGGAGGTCTACGCCGAGCTCGCCCTGCCCGAGGAGGCCGAGCAGAACGGGTTCGGCCTGCACCCCGCACTGCTCGACTCCGCGCTGCACGCCATCGACCTGCTGGACGGCCAGGACCCGACGGTGATGACCCTGCCGTTCTCCTGGGAGGGCGTGACGCTGTACGCGGCGGGTGCCTCGGCCCTGCGGCTGCGGCTCACCCCGCAGAGCACCGAGCAGTTGAGCCTGCAGCTCTTCGACGGCGCCGGCGCACCGGTCGCCGTGGTGTCGGTGCTGCGGATCCGGCAGGTGTCCGCCGAGCAGCTGAACGCGGCCGCGGCCGCGGCCGCCTCGGGCTCCGGCGACCTGTTCGAACTGCACTGGGTGCCGGTGCCGTTGGCGGCTCTCCCGCACGACGAAGCGCAGCTCGAACCGGACACCGTGAGCGTCACCGTCGACGGCGTTTCGCACGCCCCGGCCCAGGCTGGTCAGGCTGCTCACCGCGCCCTGGCCGTCCTCCAGGAGCGGCTGGCCGAGGACCGTGCCGAGGGCGCGCCACTGGTGGTCGTCACCCGGGGTGCGGTGGGCGTGGACGGCGCGCCGGACCTCGCGCAGGCCGGCATCTGGGGTCTGGCGCGGGCGGCGGCCGTCGAACACCCCGACCGCCTGGTCCTGGTCGATCTCGATGAGGACCCCGCCTCCGAGGCCGCCCTGGCGGCGGCGGTGGCCACCGGGGAACCGGAGTTGGCGCTGCGGGCCGGTCAGGCGTACGTCCCGAGGCTGGCCGAGGCCACGGCCTTCGAGCGCGTCAGCTCGCTGGACCCGCAGGGCACCGTGCTCATCACGGGCGGTACCGGCAGCCTCGGCCGCCTGCTCGCCCGGCACCTGGTGGGCGAGTACGGCGTCCGGCACCTGTTGCTGACCAGCCGCACCGGGGTCCTGCCAACGGAGCTGGCGGAGCTGGCCGAGCTGGGCGCGACCGTGACGGTGGCCGCCTGCGACGCCGCCGACCGTGAGGCGATGGCCGCGCTGCTCGACGACATCCCCGTCGAGCACCCGCTGACGGCGGTGGTGCACGCCGCCGGGGCCCTGGACGACGCTCTGATCTCGGCGCTCACCGACGAGCGCCTGGACGCGGTGCTGCGGCCCAAGGCGGACGCGGCCTGGCACCTGCACGAGCTGACCGCGGGCCTGGACCTGGCCGCCTTCGTCCTGTTCTCCTCGGCCGCCGCCACCCTCGGGGCCGCCGGGCAGGGCAACTACGCGGCGGCCAACGCCTTCCTGGACGCCCTGGCCGCCCGGCGGCGCTCGGCCGGGCTCCCCGCGCTCTCGCTCGGCTGGGGCCTGTGGGACACCGGCTCCGGGATGGCCGGCTCGCTCGGCGAGGCGGAGCTGCGCCGGCTCTCCCGGGACGGCATCCAGCCGCTGTCGGTCGACCGGGCGCTCGCACTCTTCGACCGGGCGCTGACCTCGGACCAGTCGCTGCTCCTGCCGATGCGGGTGCGGCCGACCGAGCAGGCGCCCCCGATGGTCCGCGCGCTGGCCGCCCGGACCCCGGCCCGCCGCACCGCCCAGGCAGGGCCGGCCGCGACCGACAGGCCGCAGCTCACCCCGCTGCCCGAGCGGCTCGCGGCGCTCTCCCCGGTGGAGAGCAGGCAGTTGTTGCTGGAGACCGTGCGCGGCCACGTCGCCGAGGTGCTCGGGCACCCGAGCGCCGAGGCGGTGGACCCGGAGCGCGCGTTCGGTGAGCTGGGTGTGGACTCGCTCTCCGCGCTGGAGTTGCGCAACCGGATCAGCGCCGACACCGGCCTTCGGCTGTCCTCCACCCTCACCTTCGACTACCCGACCCCGGTGGCCATCGCCGACCACCTCTTCGACGAACTGGTCGAAGACGTGGACGGTGCGCCGGATGTCGAGGCCGAGGTGATCCGCCTGGAGTCCCTGCTCGAAGCAGCGGCCTCGGCCAGCCCGGTCAACGAGGAGCAGCGCTCCCGGGTGGCCCTGCGCCTGCGCGCCCTGACCGCCAGGTGGGCCGGCGACCTGCACCCGGAGCCCGCCGACCAGGGCGGCCCGGAGCTGGACACGGCCACCGCCGACGAGCTCTTCGACCTCCTCGACGACGAGCTCGGCAAGTTCGACTAGCAGGACCTGGGGGGGGGGGGGGGGGGGGGCCGGGCGGGGGGCCCCCCCCCCCCCCCCCCCCCGGGCCCGGGGGGGGGGGGCCCCCCCCCCCGCCCCCCCCCGCGCCCCCCCCCCCCCCCCCCCCCCC